>NZ_JAQGLG010000059.1 GCF_028292965.1 Sphingomonas bacterium
AGGTGGCGATCTGCATCCCGTCGAGCGCCACCGCGGTGGAGCGCCGCGCGATCCGCCAGGCGGCGACCAGTGCCGGGGCCAGCCTGGTGCAGCTGATCGAGGAGCCGATGGCCGCCGCGATCGGCGCCGGCCTGCCGATCACCGCGCCGAGCGGCACGATGGTGGTCGATATCGGCGGCGGCACGACCGAGGTGGCGGTGCTGTCGCTCGGCGGGCTGGCGTTCAGCACCTCGACCCGGGTCGGCGGTGACCGCATGGACGACGCGATCGCCAACGCCACACGGCGCAAGCACAACCTCATGATCGGCGAGGGCACGGCGGAGCGCGTCAAGTTCGAGATCGGCATGGCGCGCGCGCCGAAGGACGGTGAAGGCATCTCGATGAGCGTCAAGGGCCGCGACCTGGTCGACGGCATGCCCAAGGAGATCACCGTGACGCAGGCCGAAGTCGCCGCCGCGCTGGCCGAACTGGTCGGCCAGATCGTAGAGACGGTGCTGCAATCGCTCGAGCAGATCGCGCCGGAACTGGCCGCCGACCTGTACGACCGCGGCATCGTGATGACCGGCGGCGGATCGCTGCTGGCGGACATAGACAAGGTGCTGTCCGACGCGACCGGCCTGCCGGTGGTGATCGCCGAGGAACCGCTGACCTGCGTCGCGCTGGGCGCGGGCCGGGCGATGGAGGAGGCGGAGTATCGCGGGGTGCTGCACGCGGCGTGAGGGGGCGGCGTTCCCTGCCATGTTGGGGTTGGCAGGGAATTTGGCAGGGAATTCCATATTTTTTGGGGCAGCCGGGCAGGGAATTGCCGCGCCGAAAAATACGCGCCGACTGCTGTCGCAATAGGACAGGATGGGCCGGATACCCAGCCAACGTTCCACGTCTGGACCGGAGGCTGCGAGGCGAGAGTGTGTCGAGTGCATGATACGCATAAACGCGTATCGCTCTTCGAAGTGAATCACAGCGACGCATCGGCTGGTTCAACGCACGCTGATTGCCGGAGAACTGCCGACGGTCACTTCATGCGAAGAGCGCGCCTACCTTCGTTCACCCATCGCGGGTTCGAACATGGCCACATCCCAACTTCTTACGTTGGCAAATTTCAAAGCTAGATCACGGGCAGAGCCCCACAACGGTTCATCTATGACGGGTGCTTCGTCGATAAAGGCGATAAACTCATGCCAGCCATGATCGTCTTCGGTCGGGCCGCCGCTTAGTTCATAAAGAGCTTCGCGCAGGGGAGGAATGCCGACCTGCTCGGCCACGAAGAATTCGTCGTCGTGCAACTTGCTCATGACCAACGCGCGCTCTTCATCCGCCAGGCTTCCGCTCAATAGAATGCGGCTCGATACCTTGTAATTGGAGGCGTCTCGATAGCGATATTCAAACGCTGTGACGATGGCGGTGGCGGCGTCAGGCATGGATTCTCTCCGGTTTGAAGAGCGTGGTGCGGTGAAAGTCAAGGAACTCGGGATCGGGATCGAAGCGGGACGCCAAGAGGATCGGTTGGCCTTCATAAGGATCGAAGAACGCGCGCGTTTCGACGCTGGCGCTTTCCAAGAGCGTCTTGGAGAAGCGGGCTCTGCCGGTTTCGTCCACAGCCATCAAACCGCGGTCAAAAGCACGATCGAAGGTCGCGGATAGGCAAAGACCATTGCGCGGGTTGTGCCTGTTCTTTTCGTCGGCCGCCCAGGGCTTGATGTGGCTGGCATTGAGGAGGCGAGCGTCGGCGATGCCTGTCACGCAGCATTTGTTGTCGTAGTTGGCCAGTACCGCGCGTCGAAAGAAGTTCTGGCCCACGCGCTGCTCGATCATTGCGCTCGTCGTGGTCGGCCCAGCGAACGGCTCGTATGTCGCCACGTTCGCGCTGTCATGCAGCGTAGCCTTGCTCGCGGGGCGAGAGGGGGCGATTGCCTCGGCATCCATGATCAACCGCGTCCAGTCGCTGTTGAACTCGGCCCAAATCTGCTTGTCCTGTGCCGAAGCACCCTCAAGGCCGGTCCTGCCGCTCTCCCTGATTTTCGGATCCAGGCTGGCGAAGTTGGCCAGTTTCATCGCGATCGACGATGGCGTGCGACCGAAGTCCCGGGCCAGCGCGATGATCTCGTGATTGCCTTGATGCAGTTGGCCAAAGGGAAGCTGAAAATAGAGATAGAGCGCGCGCTTCGTTTCCGCCTCGCTCCACCGAACTCCCGCCACTGCTCAATCCCGATCGCGCCGCCGAGGAGAGCTTCGCGGAAAATGACGGGTCGCGCAATGTTTCACTAGAAAGGTGATATTCCCATCCCCCCAAAACCCCTCTAACCGAACATAATGGCAACCGACCTCACCGACCTTCCCGACAACCCGCCGATCGGCATCCTCGACGCCCCGTTCGACAGTGCGCTGTCCGAGCGGTATCTGGTCTATGCCCTCTCCACGATCACGGCGCGCTCGCTGCCCGATGTGCGCGACGGGTTGAAGCCGGTGCATCGCCGGCTGTTATGGGCGATGCGGCTGCTCAAGCTCGATCCGACGATGGGCTACAAGAAATGCGCCCGCGTCGTCGGTGACGTGATCGGCAAATATCATCCGCATGGCGACCAGTCGGTGTACGACGCGATGGTGCGGCTCGCGCTGGATTTCGCGCTGCGCTATCCGCTGGTGGACGGGCAGGGCAATTTCGGCAACATCGATGGCGATAACGCCGCCGCCTATCGTTACACCGAGGCGCGGCTGACGCAGGTCGCGATCGACCTGATGGACGGGCTCGACGAGGACGCGGTCGAGTATAAACCCACCTATAACGGCGAGGAGCAGGAGCCCGAGCTGTTTCCGGGTGCCTTCCCCAATCTGCTCGCCAATGGCGCGGCGGGGATCGCGGTGGGCATGGCGACGAGCATCCCGCCGCACAATGCCGCCGAGCTGTTCGGCGCGGCGATCCTGCTGGTCGATCAGCCTGACGCTTCCGACGCACAGGTGCTGGAGCATGTCACGGGGCCGGACTTTCCGACCGGTGGGCTGGTGGTCGACAGCGCGGCGGCGATCGCCGAGGCCTATGCCACCGGGCGCGGCGGTTTCCGCGTGCGGGCGCGCTGGCATGTCGAGGATCAGGGGCGGGGCACATGGAACGCGATCGTCACCGAGATCCCCTACGGCGTGCAGAAGGGCAAGCTGATCGAGCAGATCGCGACGATCATCAACGACAAGAAGCTGCCGATCCTCGCCGATGTGCGCGACGAATCCGATAGCGAGATCCGCATCGTGATCGAGCCGCGGGCGCGGACCGTCGACGCGACGATGCTGATGGAGAGCCTGTTCCGGATGAGTGATCTCGAGAACCGGGTCAGCCTCAACCTCAACGTGCTCGACGCAAGGCGGACGCCGCGGGTGATGAGCTTGCGCGAAGCGCTCGGCGCCTGGGTGGAGCATCAGTTCGTCGTGCTGCAGCGGCGCACCTCGCACCGGCTGGCCAAGATCGCCGACCGGCTGGAGCTGCTGAGCGGTTACATCATCGCCTATCTCAACCTCGACCGGGTGATCCAGATCATCCGCACCGAGGACGAGCCCAAGCCGATCATGATCGCCGAGTTCGCGCTCAATGACCGCCAGGCCGAGGCGATCCTCAATATGCGGCTGCGTTCGTTGCGCCGGCTGGAGGAGATGGAGTTGCGCAAGGAGCGCGACAAGCTTGAGGAGGAGCGTTCCGGGCTGGAGGCGTTGCTCGGCAGCGAGGCGCGGCAGCGTACGCGGTTGAAGAAGGACTTCTCCAAGCTGCGCGAGCGTTATGGCGCGGAGACCAAGCTGGGCAAGCGCCGCACCACGATCGAGGAAGCCGCGCCGGCGCGCGACATCCCGATCGATGCGATGATCGAGCGCGAGCCGATCACGGTCATCCTGTCGCAGCGCGGCTGGATCCGCGCGATGAAAGGTCATCTCGACGCGGCGCAGACGGCCGAGCTGAAGTTCAAGGATGGCGACGCGGCCTTTCTGTCCTTCTCCGCCCAGACCACCGACAAGATCCTGCTCGCGGCGGAGAATGGCCGTTTCTACACGCTCGGCGCCGACAAGCTGCCCGGCGGGCGGGGGTTCGGCGAGCCGGTGCGGTTGATGATCGACCTCGACGGCGATGTCGGCATCGTTGCGCTGATGCCGGCGAGCCGCGCGGAGAAGCTGCTCGTCGCGGCGAGCGACGGGCGCGGGTTCATCGTGCGCGCGGCCGATACGGTGGCGGAGACGCGCAAGGGCAAGACGGTGGTGACGCCGCGGCTCGGCGCCAAGCTCAAGCTGGTGCGGCCGGTGGCGCCGGGGGCGGATTATGTCGCGGCGATCGGCGACAATCGCCGGCTGCTGGTGTTCCCGATCACCGAACTGGCCGAACTGGCGCGCGGGCAGGGGGTGCAGCTGCAACGCTACCGCGATGGCGGGCTCAGCGATGCGGTGACCTTCACCTTCGCCGAGGGGCTGAGCTGGGCGATGGGCGGCGACAGCGGACGGACGCGGACCGAGACCGACCTGACGCCGTGGCGTGCGGCGCGTGGGGCTGCCGGGCGGATGCCGCCCAACGGGTTCCCGCGGGATAACCGGTTCTGATCTTCAAACTCCTCCCCGGCACGGGGAGGGGGACCATCCAAAGGATGGTGGAGGGGGCGTGCCGCGAACGTAGCGCTCGCGGAGACCCCCCTCCACCACGCGCTGAAGAAGCGCGTGTGTTCAAGCGAGATCATGTTCCCCGAACATGATCTTGGCTTGCCGGGGGCAAGCCAAAGCTTGAACACCCTCCCCGTGCCGGGGAGGATTCAAAGACGGGCGCGGCGTTGGGGGGCATCACCGCGCCCGTCCTGTCAGGCCCCGGATGGGTCGGGGCGTCAGAACAGCGGGTTCATCTCCGGGTAGCTGTGGCTGACCGACACCTTGTTGCTCTGGTGGCAGGTGAAGCAGTTGCTGCCCGTGCCGCTGGTCGGTGACGAGGCCTGCATGAAGGTTTCTATCGTGGCGTTGGCGAGCTGGTTGGTGCCGACCTGGTTGCCGCTGTTGGGCGGCTGGCCGTTGATCGTCCACGTCGTACCGATCTGGAAATAGTTGCGCCGGACGTCGCCCGCGATCAGTTGCGCGATCACGCTGGCGTTGGACGAGATCACCTGGGTGTTGGACGAGGCATTGCTGCCCGCCATGCCCCAGGGCCGCATCCGCAGCACCGGTGTCTTGGCGACCGGCGTGCCGACGATGTTGCCGGTGCCGGTGTCCCAGCTGGCGTTCATGCCGTTGAACGGCCCGGCCGAGCCGCTTGGCGTGAACAGCCAGCTGCCGGCGGTATTCTGCGCCACGGTCTTCGGTCCGCTGGTCGAATTGTAGCTATAGGCCGCATTGGGCGCGTTGGTGACATGCTCGAAGCTGCCCCACACCATCTCGCCATGGCCGTTGGTGCTGCCGACGACATGGATGCCGACCATCACCAGCTTGATCGTGTGCTGGCCGTTGGGCACCCATTTGTTGGGGTTGGACTTGTCGAAGGTCGGCACCGTGGCGTTGACCGAGACATAGTCGTTCGGGTTGGGCACCCCGCTCGCCTCGATCCAGCTGCTTTTGGATTCGATCGCCAGCGCCTCGGGATCGACGATCGTGTGGCCGTGCGCCGCGGCGAAGGTCTTGACCGCATTCGCGTCGGCCATGGTCATGGGGAAGGTGATGCTGGTGCCGAACGGAATCACCGCCGGCCCCTGCATGGTGCGGTGATAGGCGAACACGTCGTTGACCACGCTGATATAATAGATCAGCGAATTGCCCTGCGAGAGCAGCACGCCGCCATCGGCCTGGCCGGGCTCCACATCGATGACGTTGTTGGACGAATCGATGAACACAGGGATGCCGTGGAACACCAGCTTGCGCGCCTGGATAGCATTCTGCATCGCCGCGACCGGCACCATCGGCCTGGCCTGGCCATTGGCCATCATCACCATCGGGTGCTGCACCATCGGCAAAGCGAGCTTGCGCGCCACCACCGGCTTTCCGGCGGAGAAGAATTGCAGTTGGCGGTCAGGTGCGACGCGCACATCGGACAGCGGCACCAGCGCGCCGCTCAGCAGGCGGATCTGCGCCGGCACTGGTTTGCGCGGATCGGGGCGTGCCACTTCCACCACCTGACCGGTGCGCGTCAGCAGCGCGGGCAGCAGATGCGGCCCAAGTTCGGTGGCGCGCAGCATCATGCGCAGCGGCAGGCGCGGATTGTTCTGGATGAAGTCGCGGCGGCCGTTCGCATCGGCCGGGCTGACGGTGTAGAAAGTGGGCGAGAACATGATGCGGCTGCCGCCGCCATAACGGCTCGGCGCCGGCGAGGTCATCCACAGATACATCTGCTCGCTCCAGGTGAAGAACGGGCAATTGGGGTTGAGCACCAACGTGCTGTCGGCCGGTTTGACCACGCCGTTGAGCGTGACGGTGCCGCTTTCGAACATCGCGTTGAAGGCCGGGGCGGAGATCGCGCAGGTCGGTTGTGGATCGGTCGGCACCGTTTGCGCCCGGACCGGATGTTCCAGCGCGACCAACGCGAGCGATGCGGTTAGTCCGGCGCCAATGATTGTCCCCGTGCGTGCCATGACAATTCCCTCCACTGTCAAAACGACTCGAAGTATATTGCGCACTTTATTGGCGAGATCGTCAAGTCAAACTGGGTCCGTATCGATAGCGATGTCGCATTCATACAATAAAGCAATGTCCGGATAGTTGCTACAGGAAGTCATAAATGACAGGAATGTGGCGCTGGTTTTAGGTAAATAAGGTGATAAGCGTGTCACAGATCACGGATACCATTGGCACCGTGGATGCCGCTGACTGCCCGGCAAAGGCGTGGATATGATAGGCCGGGGTAGCGGATAAAGCACCGAAGCGGCACGATCGCACCGAATCGGTGCTAAAACAGTGAGAAAGCGTGTATTTGCGTAGTCCGGCTTTCAGCGGACCTTAACGATCTGCGGCTAGGCCCGGTGGTGAATGGCGTCAGCAAAGCTCCGCGCGATGATCGCACCACGCGCCCCGGCACCGTCGGGGAAGGACGAGCCGCGCTATCCGTCGGTCGAGGCCGCGACCACCGCGATCGACCTGCTGCCGATCCCCGCTGTGCTGCTCCACTGTCGGCAGGGCAAGTTCACCTTCGACGCGATCAACAAGCCGTTCCGCGTCGCCGGGCTGGGCGGCAGCCCTGAGCAATCGCCGCTGATCGCCGATCTTGGCGAGCGCATCGCCGCCTTTGTCGAGAGCGAATCGCTGCGCGAGGAATTCCCCTGGCAGGTCGGCGATACGGTCGACCGCCGCCATTACCGCGTGACGCTTGCCCGCGTCGTGAAGAATCCGGAAGGGCGGTGCTTCGTCACCCTGGTGGACGAGACCGGCGAGCGCCGTACCGAACGCAATTTGCGCCGCGAGATGATGACCGACAGCCTGACCGGTCTCGCCAACCGAGCCGGTTTCAGCGACCGGCTCGAAGCATTGCTCGACGATGCGACCGAGCGCGCCGAATATGCCGTGCTGGTGCTCGATCTCGATCGCTTCAGCCGGGTCAATGCCTGTCTCGGCTCGATGGCCGGCGACGAATTGCTGATCACCGTCGCGCGCCGTATCAAGGGCGCGCTGCGCGCCGGCGATGTGCTGGCCCGCACCGGGGGCGACGAGTTCGGTATCCTGGTAAGGCTGGAGGACGGCCCGTCCGACGCCGAGCATGTCGCCAATCGCATCATCGGCGCGCTGGCCACACCGTTTCGCCTGTCCGACTTCGAGATCCGCGTCTCGCTGTCGATCGGCATTGCCTATGGCTCGGCGCAGGTCGAGGACGCCGAAGAACTGATCCGCCACGCCCAGTTCGCGGTGAAGCGCTCAAAGACCAGTGGGCGTGCCGAGGCCTACCAGACCCAGGCCTTCGACATTGCCCGCGAGCAGTTCGGCATGGAGACGGCGCTGCGCCGCGCAATCGAGCGTAGCCAGCTGCGGCTGACCTATCAGCCGATCTGCGACCTCGCGACCGGGCAGATCGTCGCGTTCGAATCGCTGGCGCGCTGGCGCGGCGAAGACGGGCACGAATATTACCCCAATGATTTCATCCCGGTGGCCGAGGAATCGGGGCTGATCGTGCCGCTCGGCCGCTGGGCGATCGAGGAAGCGGCGCGTACCCTCGCCGACTGGGACGCGCGGATGGGCGGCGAGAGCGTCGGCAAGCTCGCCGTCAACCTCTCGGCGATCCAGCTGCAGCGCGACGGCATCGCGCCGGTGCTGGAGCGCGCGCTGGCCGATAACGGGCTGACCGGCTCGCGCTTCACGCTCGAGCTGACCGAGAGTGCGCTCGTCACCGATCCCGACCGCATCGCCGGGATCATGTCGGCGCTGAAGGATGTCGGCGCGACCATCGCGATGGACGATTTCGGCACCGGTTATTCCAACCTCGCCTATCTGCAGCGGCTGCCGATCGACATTCTCAAGATCGACCGCAGCTTCGTCACGGGCATGCTCGCCGACCGCGACAAGATCGCCATCGTGCGCGCCATTCTCAGCCTGGCGCAGGCGCTGGGCATGAAGACCACCGCGGAAGGCATCGAGACCAACGAACTCGGCCAGACGCTGGCGGCGCTGGGCTGCACCTATGGCCAGGGTTATGTCTATTCGCGACCGCTGGAGGCTGATGCGGCCTATCAGTTCCTCGTCGACAGCCGCCAGCCCTCGACCGCCTCCGCTGCCAGCTGAGCGACGCGCGCGGCATCGGGGAAACCCTCCGCGATCCACTGCTCCTCGACCTCACGCAGCAGCCGCGCGACATCCGGCCCCTTGCGCACGCCGGCTTCCACCAGCGCGCCGCCGGTGAGCGGCAGGCGGGGGCTTTCCCAATCCCGAATCGCGGCGAGCCTTGCGGCGACCGCTCCATCGGGCAGGTCCGACAGCAGCAATTGGTCGACCGCGCCGATCGCCCCGAGACGATAGCGCAGGGCGAAAGGCTCCTCCGTCAGCAAAGGCTGGGCGGCGATGGCCATGCGTTTGCGATCGGCATTGGACAATTTGAGGCGTGCGCCGACATCGTCGACCGCTGCTGCGGGCAGCAGCGCGACGAGCCGCCGGATTGCGCTCGGCGCGGTGTCGGTTGCGGCTTCGCGCGCCGTGGTGCTGGTGAAGCGAGGCAGGGCGCCGATCTCGGGCAGGACCGGCGTAAAGATGCCCTTATCGATCATCAGCGTCACGACATCGACCGCGTGGCGCGCGACCAGCAGCCGCAGCAGTTCGGCGGCGATGCGTTCGCGGGAGAGCGCCATCAGGTCGTTGGCGCGCGTGGCGCATGCCTCCAGGCCGGCAGCGTCGATCGTGTCGCCGAAGCGGGCATGGAAGCGGAAGAAGCGCAGGATGCGAAGATGGTCCTCGGCGATACGCTGTAGCGGGTCGCCGATGAATCGCACCACGCCGGCTTGCAGGTCATCGAGCCCGCCGAAATAATCGTAGATCTCGCCGCTGAGCGGGTCGGCGTAGAGCGCGTTCATGGTGAAATCGCGCCGTGCCGCATCCTCGCGCCAGTCGCCGGTGAAGGCGACGGTGGCGCGGCGGCCGTCGGTCTCGACGTCGCAGCGCAGCGTCGTCACCTCGATCGGGCCGTCGGGCAGGACGGCGGTGATCGTGCCGTGGGCGAGGCCGGTCGGCACCACCTTGATGCCATTGTCCTTGAGCAGCGCCATCACCCGGCCGGGCGCGTGCACCGTCGCCAGGTCGACATCCGCCACGCCGATACCGAGCAACGTATCGCGCACCGCGCCGCCGACGAAACGCACGCGTCCTTCGTTCGCGCCGAGCACCGCGCAGAGCCGGTCGAGCCCGGTGCGGTGGCGCCAGGCGGCGTCGGGTAGCGTCGTGGGCAGGCTCAACTGCCCCATCGCAATCGTCGGGACAGGTTGACGATCATCGCCGCGGTCGCGCCCCAGATGCGGTGACCGTTCCAGGTGATCTCGTAATAGTGCCGATTGCGGCCCTGAAACTCGACCGCCACCTCGATATGGTTGGCGCTGTCGAGCACGAAATCAAGCGGCACCTCGAACACCTCCGCGACCTCGGCGCTGGCCGGCACGAAGATCAGATCGGGCGGCACCACCGCGATCACCGGGGTCACCTCGAAGCCGGTGATCGTGCGGTAGCGGTCGGCCGCGCCGATCACGGTCACGGCGGCGCGGGGCAGCGCGATTTCCTCCTCGGCCTCACGCAGCGCTGCGGCGATCGCGTCGACATCTTCGGGGTCGATCCGTCCGCCGGGAAAGGCGACCTGGCCGGCATGGCGCGACAGTGTGTCGGTGCGGCGCGTCAGGATCACGCCGGGGGCGGCACGCTCGGTCACCGCGACCAGCACGGCGGCGGCGGAGAGCGTGGCGTCAGGCGCGGGATCGACCTCGCGATGGTCGCCGGTCAGCAGGACAACATCGTCGCCCTCACCGTTGTGCAACGCGTCGCGCAACCGTTCGGCCAATGTCACGCGTCGGGCTCCAGTGCGAAGAAGCTGCCGCCGCTCCACAGCCCGGCAGGCGTGTCGTTCCCGGCGAGCGCGATCTGCGCCAGTTCATAATAGACGGGCCGTGCGACCAGCGCCTCCAGCCCCGCGCCGATCGTGCCGCGGACATGGAGATAGGGGCGCGGGCCGTCATCGGTTTGTTGGAAGCGCAACGGGTGCTCGGCGCCGGCAGTGACGAGCTCGCCGGTGTTAAGCCGGAAGGCGAGTTTCGTATCGCGGCCTTCGCCTTCGGCCTTCATCTCGACCGCGACGAACGGCGCGTCCTCGACCGCGATGTCGAGCTTCTCGACCGGCGTGACCAGCACATAGCCGCCATCCGCCTCACGCCGCAGGATCGTCGCGAACAGCCGAACCATCTCGATCCGACCGATCGGCGATCCCTGGTGGAACCAGGTGCCGTCGCGCGCGATGCGCATGTCGCTGTTGCCGCAATGCGTCGGGTTCCAGCGCTCGACCGGCGGCAGCTTCTGCTCGGCCACCAGCCGCGCCACCTCGGCAAGCGACAGGGATGCGAGATCCGGGGGAGGGGGCATCGGCATGCGCCAAGCGGTTAGGGCAGGGAAGGGGCGTGGTAAAGCTACCCTGCTTCCCCCTTCCATCTCAATTCTCCCCTCCCGTTTACGGGAGGGGCCGGGGGTGGGCGCCCGACCTCCGCTAGCGACGGCGGTATTGGCGAGCGCGAGCCCACCCCCAACCCCTCCCGCAAGCGGGAGGGGAGAAGGTTACGCCAGCACCACGACTCGCGGCCCGATCACGCCTTCACCATCCGGCACATCGTGTCCCCGCGCGAGCAAACGATGGCGTTCGACTGGCCCGGGCAGCTGCCACCCGGCGGTGCGTTCGGCGGTGAAGCCGAACCAGCGGCTATAATATTCCGGGTCGCCGATCAGCATCAGCCGGGTGGCATCGCCGGAGGTCTCGGCGGCGGCGAGGGCGTGGTCCATCAGCAGCTTGCCGATGCCGTCGCGCTGTCGCGCCGGCTCGACCGCGACGGGGCCGACCATCGCCAGCGGTACCTCGCGTCCGTCGGCGCCGGCAAAACGCACCGGCCAGCACTGGATCGTGCCGACCAGCTCGCTGCTTTCCAGTGCAGCGAAGCTCAGTTCCGGGATCGCCCGCATCCCGTCACGGATGCGGTAGGCGGTTCGGCCGTGCCGGTCGGCGCCGAACGCGCGGTCGAGCAGATGCTCCACCGCGGGCGGGTCGATGGTGGCGAGCGGCACGAAGTCGATCAATCCGGTATCCTTCTGGTCTGCCGGGGCATGGACGCCCGGGGCCGCGCGCTTTAGCGTGACGCAGGCTGAACGCAAGTCGAACAGGACATGTGCCATGAAGCTCTACGATGCCGCCTGGGCGCCGAGCCCGCGTCGCGTGCGAATCTTTCTCGCCGAGAAAGGCATCGCGATCGAACGCGTGATGGTCGATCTGCGCAGCGACGAGCAACTCGCCGACCCGTATCTCGCGATCAACCCGCGCGGTGCGGTGCCGGCGCTCGAGCTCGATAGCGGCGAGGTGATCTGCGAATCGGCGGCGATCTGCCGATATTTCGAAGCCGTGCAGCCCGAACCCACGCTGTTCGGCGCCAATCCGCTGGATATCGGCCGGGTCGAATCATGGACCCGGCGAATCGAGAGCGATGGTTATGCCGCCGCGGTCTATGCGCTGCGCAACGCGCGTGATGCGTTCAAGGATCGTGGCGCGCCGGGCAAATGGCCGGCGATCCCGCAAATTCCCGAGCTCGCCGCGCGTGGTGTGATCATGTGGGAAGCGTTCACCGAGGCGCTCGACAAGCACCTCGCGAGCCGGCCGTGGATCGCGACCGACAGCTACAGCTTCGCCGATATCTCCGCACTGGTGACGATCGATTTCGCCAAAGCGGCGAAATTGCTGCTCCCGGCGGGATGCCACGCCATCACCCGCTGGCACGAGCGCGCCTCGGCACGACCGAGCGCAGGCGCCTGACAAACCTGTCACGACGCGCCGCTTCTGCTATGGGCGCCGCGACCGTGTGAAAGGGCCCGGCTTGGACGATACTCTGCAACTCGAAGTGCATGACCTGGTGGTGCCGGTGCTGACCGGCGTCTATTCGCATGAGACGCATTTGCCGCAGCCGCTGCGCATCTCGATCACGGCCGATGTCGATTGCCCGCTGCACTTCGCGCCCGACGCGCCGCTCGGCGCCTCGAAGAATTACGTCGATCTCAGGCGCGCGGCGACCAGCGCGCTGCCCGAGGGCGTGCATTTCACGCTGATCGAGGGCGTCGCCGACCATATCATCGAGACCTTGATGCTGCAGGACAGCCGTGTGCGGTGGGTGAAGGTGAAGATCGTCAAGCTGGCGATCGCCGAACGGGGCGAATCGATCGGCATCACCCTGGTGCGGCATCGGCGGTGATCGCGGCGCGCATCGTCGACGCGCTGGCTGACACCGTCGCGCTGGTGATTGCCGATGCGAGCCGTGCGGCCGAATCGGTCATCGCTGACGTGCAAGCGACGCGAACGGATGAACGCGACTCGGTACTTTTGTTAATCGCGGCCGACGTGCCAGCACTTGATCGGGCGATGCTGCGCGCCGCGATCGGGCCGCTGGCGATCGAACTGGCGCCGTCGAAGCGGCTAAACGCGGTCGATGTTGTCGGCGACGCGTCCGATGAGGATGTGATCGCCGCTGCGAGATTTCTCGCCGCCGCCATCTCGACGACCGGCCAGATACTCGACGTTCGCCGCTGATTCGCTAGAGCGCGCCGCCCCGGTCGCACCTGCCCAGCGCACGCCGGACATAGACATAATCGTCCCGTGCGATCGCGGCATCAGCGGGTTCGATGCCTTCCAGGCTCGATTCGGGTAACGCGGCGGGCAGGCTGCAGGCGAGTCGGTACCACAGCAACGTATCGCGCGGCGGCGGGCCGGCGCTGTCGTCGACGATATCGCTCAGCGCCACTTTCCAACTCCGTGCGCCATCAGCCGCGCGGTCGATCGTCAACGACACCGGACGTCCGGTGTCGGTGGTGAGGAAAATCTGCGTCTCCCCCTCGCCGGGCAGCGCACCCGCGGTGTGGAAGGCATGGCCGATCCCCGTCACGGTCGGCGGCGCAGTCGGGGCCAGCACTTCGCCGGTAATGCGCCGGGCGAGTTGCTCTCCGCCGATGGTCCAGCCGCGCTGGGCGTCGGGCCGCACGAGCTGGATTTGCCCGGCGCCGGCGGGTCGCGCGAACAACAGCACATGCAGCTTCTTCAACGTCGGCAAACGCCCCTTCGCATCTAGGGCCACGTCGAGCAGATAGCCGATCCGCGGCGGCAGCGGATCGGTGCCGCGGATGATCGTCAGCACATCGGCCTCGATATAGAGTCGCGCCTTGCCAGGGGCGAGGTCGGGCGCCTCCACAGGCTTCAATCTGCTCGTGCTGCGAATCGTCGCGTTGACGATCAGCGGCGCGGCGATGACCAGATCGGCGTAATCGGCATAAGGCGGCACAGGGACCGGTTGCACCGATTCGGAGGGAATCGACGGCCGCTGCTGCGCCAGCGCGGGTCCGGCGGCCGCGATGAGCATGGTAACGATGATCGTTCCGGGAACGTTAAACATGCTGATCGGTTAGGCGATCGTACCGATTTTATACAGAAATAATTCTGCCATGCGTCGGATGTACTATTGTTGCGTGAGACAAAGCGTTTGCCTAGCCGTTGGGACGGCGATAGAGGATTCGCCTGACCAGGATACATTAACCCATGGCAGGCCGATTGCACCGACGGAACGACGGGGCGAACGGTAACCAGCCATGCGGGACAGAGGAGTTTCAATTCTGA
>NZ_JAQGLG010000140.1 GCF_028292965.1 Sphingomonas bacterium
AGCCCGACGGGGACCTGCGCGAGAAACCGCTCCTCGGCGCGACGCCGGGCAGATCGGGCATGCGCACGCTGACTGCGGCGAACCGCTCCCAGTCGAGATTCTCGGCCACCTGGACGGGCTGGAAGCCGGCGGCGCGCTTCAGGTCGGTGCGGATGCGGTCGACCTCCGGCACCGACAGGCTCAGCAATTGCTGGAGCAGGCCGAGCACGCGCTCATGCTGGTCTTTCTCCAACCGGTCGGGGATGATGTCGACGCGGAAATCGGTGCGGTTATTGGCGATCGCCACGCCCTTGCGGTCGACGATCCAGCCGCGCCGCGGTGGCACCAGCGTCATGTTGACGCGGTTGCTTTCGCTGAGCAGGCTGTAGCGCTGGTTCTCCGCCACCGCGATCCACGCCATGCGCCCGGCCAGCACCAGCCCGACCGCCGCCTGGCCTGCGCCGAGCAGCACGGCACGGCGCGAAAAGCTGTAGGATTGCGCCGCTTCGGTGACCATCGGCCGCACGCCGTTCATTCGACCGCGCGCCTCCGGTCGAGCCATACCGCGAGCCGTGCCGCGACGGGAAAGAGCATCACCGAGACCATGACCTGCAGCAATAGCACGGTATCGACATGCGCGCCGAGGGGAGTCGCGACGAGCCGGCCCGCGATGAGGCAAAAAGCGATCGAGCCCGAGGCGATCAGCCAGTCCTGCCAGAAATCGCGGAACACCAGCCGGTGGTCGATCAGGTCGATGCCGATGAAGCACAATTGCCACAACAGGATCGCGCTGCCCATCGGCTGGCCGCTGAACAGGTCGTCGAAGAAGCCGAGCGGCAGCGGCGCCCAGATCGACAGCACGCCAGGCCGCGCCAGCCGCCAGCCGAGCAGCAGCAACAGGCCGAACGGCGGCAGGAAGGGGAAGGAGGCGATCATCGGCCAGATCGTGACCAGCGAGCCGAGCATGATCGTCGCGGCCGGCACCGCCTTGCGCCAGCCGACCGCAGGCTCGTCGTCATAGGCCCCCTTGAGCGGTGCGCTCATGGAGTCGTGCCGGGTGGCAGCGCCGGGGCGACCGGCATGAAGGCCTGCTGCACCAGCGCGAAGTCGAGCGTGTCGGGCTGGGCGAAACTGCGCGCCAGACCGGCATCGCCGCGCATATGTTTTAGGACCTGCGCGACGGGCACGTTAGGGGCGTAGACACCGCCGGTGCCGGTGGTGACGAACACGTCGCCGGGCAGGAAGTCGGCGGCGGTCGAATTGGCGGATTTGATGTCGAGCAGCCCGTCGCCGCGGCCGATCGCCAGCGCCGGCATGCCGTCGCGCGTGCGCCGCACCGGGATCTGGCTCTCCGGATCGGTCAGCAGCAGCACGCGCGCGGTGTTCGGGCCGGCTTCGAGGATCTGGCCGATCAGCCCTTCCGGCCCGCGCACCGGCTGGCCCTTTTTCACGCCCTGCCAGCTGCCGGCATTGAGCACCGCGAAGCGCCGCGTGCTCGACGCGGTGCTGCTCACCAGCCGCGCCGTCACCACCGCATCGGCGATCCGCTCGCGCAGACCGAGCAACGTGCGCAGGCGGCGATTGTCGTAGGAAATCGCCCGCGCGCGCATCAGCAGCGCCTTGGCGTCGTCGAGCTGCTTGTGCAGCGCCTGGTTCTCGTCATGCACCGCGACATAGTCGGAGATGGTCTGCGGGATCGCCGCCACCCCGCGCCCGGCCCCGGCGACACCCGAGGAGATCGGCGTGGTCACCTCGGCGACGGTGGCGCGCAGGGCGGCAAAGGCCGGCGGATCGAGCGTGGCGAGCGCAAGCAGCACCGCGCCGACCAGCGAGCCGGCAACCGCGACGACATAACCGATGAACAGGGTATATTGCGCCCGACGCGAAAAACCCGGGCGCCGGTTACGAGGCGGCGCCATATTCTCCCCTCAAGCCGGACGCCCCGCCAAAGCCGGCGAGGCGCAACAACAATTTACGCCCAAAAGCACTCAGGCACTATGCAGCACGCCGCGGAACACCGGATCTTCCAGCGCACGGCCGGTGCCGAGCGCGACGCAGATCAGCGGATCCTCGGCGACCGTCACCGGCAGGCCTGTCTCGTCGCGCAGCACTTCGTCGATGCCCTGCAGCAGCGCGCCGCCACCGGTCAGCACGATGCCCTGGTCGACGATGTCGGCGGCGAGTTCAGGTGCCGTATTCTCCAGCGCGATGCGCACGCCCTCGACGATCGTGCCGACGGGCTCGCTGAGCGCTTCGGCGATCTGCCCCTGGTTGATCTGGATCTCCTTGGGCACGCCATTGACCAGGTCGCGACCCTTGATGTGGATCGTCAGGCCGATGCCGTCCGCCGGGGGCTTGGCCACGCCGACTTCCTGCTTGATGCGCTCCGCGGTCGCATCGCCGATCAGGAGATTGTGGTTACGGCGGACGTACGAAACGATCGCCTCGTCCATCTTGTCGCCGCCGACCCGCACCGAGGTGGTGTAGGCAAGGCCGCGCAAGCTCAGCACGGCGACTTCGGTCGTGCCGCCGCCGATATCGACCACCATCGAGCCGATCGGCTCGGTGACGGGCATGTCGGCGCCGATCGCGGCGGCCATCGGCTCCTCGATCAGCCACACCTGGCTGGCGCCGGCGTTGGACGCGGCGTCACGGATCGCGCGGCGTTCGACCGAGGTCGAGCCCGACGGCACGCAGATCACGATCTGCGGCCAGCGCATGAAGCGCCGCTGCCCGCCATGGACCTTGTGGATGAAGTGCTTGATCATCTGCTCGGCGACGTCGATGTCGGCGATCACGCCGTCACGTAAGGGGCGGATCGCCTGGATGCTGTCGGGGGTCTTGCCCATCATCAGCTTGGCGTCGTCGCCGACCGCCTTGACCTTCTTTACTCCATTGATCGTCTCGACCGCGACCACCGACGGTTCGTTGAGCACCACGCCGCGTCCCCGCAGATAAACGACGGTGTTCGCCGTACCGAGATCAATCGCCATGTCTTGCGACATCAGATTAAAGAAACGCCCGAAGACCATAAGGAATGCACCGCCCGACAAGTGCGCGGCGAGCCGCGCAAAA
>NZ_JAQGLG010000147.1 GCF_028292965.1 Sphingomonas bacterium
CTCGGCTCGCCCGAACCGGTCGACGCGCATACCAAGTTCATGATCGCCTCCAACACCAAGGGCATGTCGACGCTGCTGCTGTCGATCCTGGCCGACGAGGGCAAGCTGCGCTGGGACCAGCACGTCACCGATCTCTATCCCAGCTTCCGCCTCGGCAGCGACGAGGTCACCCGCTCGGTCGAGGTGCGCCATCTCGTCTGCGCCTGCACCGGCCTGCCGCGCAAGGACTATGCCTTCATCCTCGCCGATCAGGGCGTGCCCGCCGCCGATACCTTCCGCCAGCTCGCCGAGACCCATCCGACCAGCAAGTTCGGCGAGCTGTTCCAGTACAACAATCTGATGGCCTCGGCCTCGGGTTTCCTCGGCGGCCACCTGCTCTATCCGGACATGGAAATCGGCGCCGCCTACGACAAGGCGATGCAGGTCAAGATCTTCACACCCCTCGGCATGCGCGACACCACCTTCGACTACAGGATCGGCGAGAGCGGCGACTGGGCCCGCCCGCATGGGTACGACATCGACGGCCGCCAGACCGTCATGTCGAACTTCTTCAACGCCACCGTCTATCCCTATCGCCCGGCCGGCGGCGCCTTTTCCAGCGCGATCGACATGGCGCGTTATGTCCAGCTCGAACTGGGCAAGGGCGTGTCGGCCGAAGGCAAGCGCATCGTCAGCGAGGCCAATATCCTCAAGCGCCGCGAACGCGGCGTGCCCGTCGGCGAGAACAACTGGTACGGCATGGGCCTGTTCTACCGCATCGCCTGGGGGGTGCCGGTCGTCACCCATGGCGGCACGCTGCAGGGCTATCACAGCGACTGGTGGGCCTTGCCCGATCAGGGCGTCGGCGCGGTCATCCTGACCAACGCCGATTCCGGCCCGGCCTTGCTCGAACCCTTTCTGCGCCGCCTGTTCGAGGTGATGTATGACGGCAAGCCCGAGGCCGCCCAGGAAGTCGCCGCCGCCGCCACCCGCCTCAAGGCGCAGGCCGCGGCGAAACGCGCCCGCCTGACCCTGCCCGGCGACCCCGCCGCGCTCGCCAATCTCGCCGCGCGTTACAACGGCCCGGAAGGCAGTTCGCTGACCATCACCGACAAGGATGGCGGCAAGTGGATCAAGGCCGGCTCGATCGAGGGGCCGCTCGCCACGCGCAAGAACCCCGATGGCAGCGTGTCGCTGGTCTCGATCGCGCCGGGCAATATCGGCTTCGACGGCCTGATCGGCACCGACGCCGCCGGCAACCGCACGCTGACCGTACGCGACAGCCAGCACGCCTATCTCTACACCGAGGTGAAATAGGGGAGGGCGGCTTCCGGTCCCGCCAATTCAACCTGCCAAAAAAAGAGACACCACCCCGGCGAAGGCCGGGGCCCAGTTGGAAAACAGGCGTAAATGAGCGTTGCGCTCGGTTACTTCCGCCATCTCAACTGGGCCCCGGCCTTCGCCGGGGTGGTAAGGATTTAACGAGCAGTGGCTTGATCGCCACGCCAGCAAGGGGCCCGCAATGACGAAGCTTGCACGCTTCCGGCGCTGGGCAAAGCGGATAGCGCTCACGCTCCTCGCCCTGCTGATCCTCCTCCTCATCACCGGCACGATCTACGAAGCCCTGGGCCGCCGCAACGCCGCCGCCAACTACCCCCCACGCGGCCAGATGGTCGATATCGGCGGCCGCAGTATCCATCTGGATTGCCGCGGCACGGGCTCCCCGACCGTGATCCTCGAGGCCGGCCTCGGCACCGGCGGCACCATCGACTGGAAGCTGGTGCACGACCAGCTGGCCAGCTTCACCCGCACCTGCGCCTATGACCGTGCCGGCATCATGTGGAGCGACCCCAAGCCCACCCCGCAACACGCCGCCACCGTCGCCGAAGATCTCCACGCCACCCTGAAAGCCGCCGGCATAACCGGCCCGCTGGTGCTGGTCGGCCACTCCGTCGCCGGCCCTTATGTCCGCACCTACACCGGCCGCTACCCCGATCAGGTCGCCGGGCTGGTGATGGTCGATCCCTCGACCCCCGATCAGGTCGCCCGGCTCGGCAAGGCGACCGGCATCGACGTCCACCCGAACCGCGCCTCGACCCTGTTCCACGCGCTGGCGGCCCTGTCATGGACCGGCGTGCCGCGCTTCATGGCCGCCGGCACCGGCAACAGGCGCCTGCCGCCGCACGCCGCCGCCGCCATGGCCGCCTATGCCAGCACATCGATCAGGGGCGCGACGGCCGAACTCGACGGTTTCGACCAGTCGATGGCCGATGCCCGCGCGGTCACCAGTTTCGGCAACCGCCCGCTGATCGTGCTCACCGCCATGGCCCCCTTCACGGCCGAACAACTGAAAGGCCTCGGCATGACGGCGGCAGCCGGTGCGCGTTTCAAGGCGGAGTGGCAGCGGCTCCACGCCGAACAGGCCCGCTTCTCGACCCGCGGCCGCCAGCAGATCGTGCCCGACGCGACTCATTATATCCAGTTCGACCGGCCCGACATGGTGATCGCCGCGGTCCGCGAGGTGGTCGCCACCGTGCGCGCCGACTTCCCTACGCGTCACCCTGAACTCGTTTCAGGGTCCATGCGCGGCCAGTTGCCACCTGAGCGTCGATCTTGGGTCAGGTGACCGCGCATGGATGCTGAAACAAGTTCAGCATGACGATCAAATTTACAGCGATCCCCTTCAGGGCAGCGCCGAACAATATCGCTCCCCACACAGCCGAAACGGAGACAGAAGATGAACCGCAACCTCCTCCTCGCCGCGCTCACGACCTCAGCCGCCCTCCTCATCTCCAACACCGCCGCGCCCGAATACGACATCGTCATCCGCGGCGGCCGCGTGCTCGATGGTGCGGGCAATCCCTGGGTCCGCGCCGATGTCGCGATCAAGGACGGCCGTATCGTCAAGATCGGCCTCGTCCCCGGCCACGGCACGCGAGAGATCGACGCGCATGATCGTTACGTCACGCCGGGCTTCATCGACATGATGGACCAGTCCGGCGCCGTCCTGCTCGCCAATGGCGCGGCGGAGAACAAGCTGCGCCAGGGCGTCACCTCGGTCATCGCCGGCGAGGGCGGCACGCCCGTGCCCGCCGCCGACATCCCGGCCTATTTCGACAAGCTTGAGGCGCAGGGCATCGGCGTCAATTTCGGCACCTATTACGCCGCGATGCAGGCGCGGATGAAGGTGATGGGCGATGCCGCCGGCACCCCCACCCCGGCCCAGCTGACCGCGATGAGCCAGGAGGTCGATACCGCGATGAAGGCCGGCGCCTTCGGCATCAGCACCGCGCTGATCTATTCCCCGCAAACCTTCCAGTCGACCGATGACCTGATCGCGCTCGGCAAGGTCGCGGCGCGCTGCGGCGGCTTCTACGCCACCCACATGCGCGACGAATCCGCCAACCTGCTCCCCACCATCGCCGAGGCCGTGCGCATCGGCGAGGAGAGCGGCGCCAAGGTCGAGATCTTCCACCTGAAGGCCGCCTGGCGCCCCGGCTGGGGCACGCTGATGCCCAAAGCGGTGCAGGCCATCGCCGCCGCCCGCGCCCGCGGGGTGGACGTCGCCGCCGACATGTATGTCTACACCGCCGGCGGCACCGGCATCGACATCACCGTGCCTACCTGGGTGTGGGCCGATGGCGAGGCGAAGGGCATCGAGCGCCTGAAGGACCCCGCCATCCGCGCCCGCCTGCGCCGTGAGATGAACACCCCCAGCGCCGACTGGGACAACATGTACCTGGGCGTGGGCACACCCGATAACATCCTGTTCCTGGCCTTCAAGAACGACGCCCTCAAGCCCTACACCGGCCAGACCCTGGCCCAGGTGGCCGCCGCGCGCGGCACCGCGCCCGAAGACACCATCTTCGACCTGGTGGTAGAAGACGATAGCCGGGTAGGCGCCGCGTTCTTCATGATGTCCGTAGACAACATCCGCCG
>NZ_JAQGLG010000200.1 GCF_028292965.1 Sphingomonas bacterium
ATCGGGAGCGGTAGTTTCGAGCAATTTACCCCGCGTCACCCCGGACTTGTTCCGGGGTCCACCGTGCCGCGTTTCCAATAGTCGCCGCGTTTGCGGTACGGTGGATGCCGGAACAAGTCCGGCATGACGGTAAAAATCTGCGGCAACCGACGCTAGGAGGCAATCGGTACATAGTTCAGCGTGTGAAGGGCGGCCATGATGGTGCCTTGCCAGCGTTCGGGTGCGGGCTCGGTGCCGATCGCCCAGGCCATGATGTCGACGTCCTGTTCCTCCAGCAGCGCTTCGAACAATTCGATCTCGTCCTCGTTCCACCCGGCGGAATGCGCGTCGAAGAAGCCGCCGATCAGCAGATCGGCCTCCTTGGTGCCGCGATGCCAGGCGCGGAAGCGAAGTCGCTTCAATCGGGTCTCGCGGTCCATATATCTCCAAACGAAATTGGCCGGCGGACGCTGGCGGCGACCGTCGGCTAAGGATAGGGAGCGTAGATAGTCATGCGGCCCGATATCCTCAATCCATTGTTCGCCGAGGTCACGGCGCTGAAAGGCATCGGGCCGGCGCTCGCCAAGCCGCTCGACAAGCTCGGGCTGCACCGGGTGATCGATGTCGCCTTTCACCTGCCGACCGGATGGATCGACCGGGTGCCGCGCGAAGAGCTCGACATGGCCGATGCCGGGCGGACGATCGCCATCACGCTGACCGCGGTCGAGCATCGCTCGGGCAATGGCCGCGGGCCGAGCCGGGTCAAGGCGGTCGATGGCAAGGGCAATCATGTCAGCCTGGTCTATTTCGGCGGGCATCCCGGCTGGGCAATGAAGCTGCTGCCGCTGGGCGAGCCGCGCCGCGTCTCGGGCAAGCTGGAGATGTACGGGCAGGAATTGCAGATCGTCCATCCCGACCATGTGCTGCCGCTCGACGAGGTTGACACCACGCCCGAGCGGGAGGCGATCTATCCGCTGTCGGAAGGGATCACCTCGCGGCGGATGGGGCAGCTGGCGGCACAGGCAGTCGAGCGGGCGCCGGAGATGGAGGAATGGGTCGAGCCGGGTTTGCTGGCGAAGCATGACTGGCCGGCATGGCGCGCGGCGCTCGCCCGGGTGCATGCCGATCCTTCCGACATGATCGCGCGGCAGCGGCTGGCCTATGACGAAATCTTCGCCAACCAGCTCGCGCTGATGCTGGTGCGGCAGGATAACCGCAAGCGGCGGGGCAGGGCGCTTGCCGGCACCGGCAAGCTGCGCGACCAGTTGCAGCTACCCTATTCGCTGACCGGCGCGCAGGCGCGGACGGTACGCGAGATCGAGGGCGATCTGGCGCAGACCCAGCCGATGCTGCGGCTGCTGCAGGGCGACGTCGGATCGGGCAAGACCCTGGTCGCGGCGATGGCGCTGCTGATCGCTGTCGAGGCCGGGGCGCAGGGCGCGCTGCTCGCCCCGACCGAAATCCTCGCTCGCCAGCATTATGAGACATTGCGGCGCCAGCTCGCCGGTCTGCCGATCGAGATCGCCGTGCTGACCGGGCGTGACAAGGGCAAGGTACGCGAGGCGACGCTGATGGGGCTCGCCTCGGGCACGATCGACATATTGATCGGCACGCATGCCATCTTCCAGGAGGCGGTGACCTATAAGGATCTCGGGCTGGTCGTGGTCGACGAGCAGCACCGTTTCGGCGTGGCGCAGCGCATGATGCTGCAGGCCAAGGGCAGCTCGCCGCATTTGCTGGTGATGACCGCGACGCCGATCCCGCGCACGCTGACGCTGGCCAATTATGGCGAGATGGACGTCAGCCGCCTCGACGAGATGCCGCCGGGCCGTCAACCGATCGAAACAAGGGTCATTTCCGAGGATCGGCTCGATGCCGTGGTCGATGCGCTGGCGCGGCATATATCGGACGGTGGGCAAGCCTATTGGGTGTGCCCGCTCGTGGAGGAGAGCGAGAAGAGCGACCTCGCTGCCGCCAAGGCGCGGGCGGCCTCGCTACAGACGCGGTTCGGCGAGCGCATCGCCTTGATCCATGGTCGGATGAAGGGGCCGGAGAAGGATGCGGTGATGTCGGCGTTCGCGGCCGGGCAGACCAGCGTGCTGGTCGCGACGACGGTAATCGAGGTCGGTGTCGACGTGCCCAATGCGACGCTGATCGTGATCGAGCATGCCGATCGCTTCGGTCTCGCCCAGCTGCACCAGTTGCGCGGGCGCGTCGGGCGCGGGAGCGGCAAGTCGAACTGCCTGCTGGTCCGGGGCGCCGCGCTTGGCGAGACCTCGCGCGCGCGGCTGGCGCTGATGCGCGAAACCAATGACGGGTTCCGCATCGCCGAGGAGGATCTGCGGCTGCGCGGCGCGGGCGAGTTGCTCGGCACGCGGCAATCGGGCGAAGCGGGGTTCCGGCTGGCGACGCCGGAGATGCTCGGCGAATTGCTGCCGGTGGCGACCGACGATGCGCGACTGCTGATCGATCGCGACGGCGGGTTGCAGGGGCCGCGCGGTCAGGCAGCGCGGACCGCGCTGTATCTGTTCGAGCGTGATGCGGGCGTCGCGTTGCTGCGATCGGGGTAATCAGCCCGCCTGGGCGAGCGCTGCCAGCAAAGCAGCATAATCGTCAGCAGCAAGCGCCGGGCAAAAGGCGAGGCCGACGCGCCCGCCTAGCGACCAGCAGATCCGTGCCGCCTGCTCGCCGATGGCCGGGAGCTTCACGCTGATCTGCACGCCGGGTACGAAGGCGATGTCGCACCGCGCCATCATGCCACTTACCGACACATCGACGATCGTCAGTGGCAGTGACCGACCTTCGGGGCCGATCGCCCTGGTGCGATGGAGAACTGCGATGCGGTCGTCGATGCGCTTTTCGTGAAAGGAATGACGTTCGAGGCCCATGCGCAAGTCCTTGGCGCCCGATACAATTACTCGACGCGTGATGGACTTTGGTCAGACGCGCTTAATGGCGGGTTGCGGTTATGCTCAGGGATAACACGGTACCCAGGCCAGCTCAGCGCGCCTTGAGCAGCGCTGCGAGCAACTCGTAATAATCCGCCAGGTCGATCGTGCGTTCCAGCTCGCAACCCATGCGGCCGCCGAGCCACCAGCGCACTTCGGCGATGACCGTGCCGACCACCGGCAACGAAACGCGCAGCCGGTCGCCGACCGCGAACTCGACGTCGCACCGTGCCATCAGGCCGAGCGCCGACATGTTGACGATAAGCAAGGTGACCGGCCGCATGTCCGGCCCGGTCGCCCGGGCGCGGTAATGCACTTCGTCACGCGTGATCGCACGATCTTCGGTAATCGCGGCTTGCGCCAGCCCCATTGCATTGCCCTCGTTCACGGCGAGGTTCAGGCTAAGGCAAGGGGTATGAAGCGTGTCAAAAGAAAGCTGCTTAACGAGCGTTAGCCGAACGCCATTTATAACAGAGCTTCATGTATCTCAGACGAGACCAGCAACCCATGATGCTTCTTGCCCGCCGCGATGCGCACCGGCTCCGCGCCAACGGTGACGATCAGCCCCTCATCGATAACCTTTTCGGTGCCGACGCGCGCGCCGCCGCCCTTGATCAGGCGTCGCGCCTCGCCCTTCGACGCGGCGAGGCCGAGCCCGACCAGCGCATCGACGATGCCGATGCTGCCGGCGACGGCCAGTGTCGGCAGCGAGTCGCCGGCGGCGCCTTCCTCGAAGGTGCGCCGCGCGGTTTCCGCCGCCTCGGCCGCGGCAGCGTCGCCGCGGCACAAAGCGGTGGCAGCATCGGCGAGCGCCTTCTTGGCGGCGTTGATCTCGGCGCCTTCCAGGCTCGACAGACGCTCGATCTCGTCGAGCGGCAGGTCGGTGAACAGCTTGAGGAAGCGGCCGACATCGCGGTCGTCGGTGTTGCGCCAGAATTGCCAGTAATCGTAGGCCGAAAGCTGGTCTTCGTTGAGCCACACGGCCCCACTCGCGGTCTTGCCCATCTTGGCGCCGTCGGCGGTGGTGATCAGCGGGGTGGTCAGGCCGAACACCTCGACGCCGTCGATGCGCCGGGTGAGCTCGATACCGTTGACGATATTGCCCCATTGATCCGACCCGCCGAGCTGCAAGCGGCAACCGACGCGGCGCGATAGTTCGAGGAAGTCGTACGCCTGGAGGATCATGTAGTTGAATTCGAGGAAGGTCAGCGGCTGTTCGCGGTCGAGCCGCAGCTTGACCGAATCGAACGCCAGCATCCGGTTGATGGTGAAATGCCGCCCGACATCGCGCAGGAACGGGATGTAATCGAGCGCGTCGAGCCATTCGGCATTGTCGACCAGGATCGCATCGGTCGGCCCGTCGCCGAAGGTCAGGAAACGGTCGAACACACGACGGATCGAGGCGATGTTGTCGGCGATGTCGGCATCAGACAGCAGCCGGCGCGATTCGTCCTTGCCCGACGGATCGCCGACCTTGGTGGTGCCGCCGCCCATCAACACGATCGGCTTGTGCCCGGCCTTTTGCAGGCAGCGCAGCATCATGATCTGGACCAGGCTACCGATGTGCAGCGAGGGCGCGGTGGCGTCGAAGCCGATATAACCAGGCACGACCTGCTTGTTCGCGAGCGCATCGAGGCCGGCGGCGTCGGTGAGCTGGTGAATGTAGCCGCGCGTGGCGAGCAGGCGGAGCAGGTCGGACGTGTGTTCGGTCATAGCGCGCGGGCGCTTAGCACGGGGATGCGTCCAGGCGCTACCTCAGCGCGGCAGTTCGGCCAGCGGGTCGATCGGCGTGCGGCCCTTGCGCAGCTCGAAATGCACTTCCGGCCGATCCGCGAACCCCGAATCCCCCGACAGCGCGATCTTCTGGCCGCGTTTTACCGCCTGGCCGCGCTGGACGAGCAACTGGCTGGCATGGCCGTAGACGCTGGTCCAGCCGTCGCCATGCTTGATGATGACGAGGCCGCCCAGCGTCGAGATCTCGCTGCCGGCATAGGCGACGACACCATCGGCGGCGGCGGTGATCGGGGTGCCGGTGGGGACCGCGATCTTGATACCGTTGAACTTCTCGCCGGTCGCGCCGGGGCCGAAGCGGGCGACGATGCGGCCGCGCACCGGCCAGGCGAAGCCGCCGCGTAAGCTGGTCGGGTCGGCGACGGGGGTGAAGGGTGAGACCGGCTGGCTGGCCGACTGCGCCGGGCGGGCGGGGCGCTGATGCTCGGCGATCGCCGGCTGGCTGCCGGTGACGATGTCGTCGATGTCGAGGCGGAAGGCGGCGGCGCGTTCGGCCGCCGTGCTGGCCCCGCCGGCGGCGCTGCCACCGGGGATCAGCACGCGCATGCCGACGCGCAGCACATAGGGCTCGCTCAGATCATTGGCGGTGATGATCCTGCCCCAGTCGACGCCGTAAGCGCGGGCAATGGCGATGCCCGTCTCGCCGGTGCGGACGAGGTGATAGCGCCCGGCGGGAATGACGAGGCGCTGGCCGGCGCGGATGGTGAAGGGCGCGGCGAGACCATTGGCGCGCGCGATCGCTTCCGAGCCGGAACCGGTGATGTCGGCGACATGGCGCAGCGTGTCGCCCGACTGCACGACATAGGTCGAGTCGCCGATCGTCCGCGCGTCCGGCGAGACGGCGCGCGATTGCCAGGCGGGCGGTGGCGCGGGGACGGTGCGCACATCCTCATCGATGCGGCGCGGCTCGTAGCGCTCGGGCGGGTTGTCCTGTGATGGATAATCCTGCGGGCGATAGGATTCCGGGCGCGAATCCTGCGGGATGCAGCCGCTTGCCGACAGCGCGACGATCAGCGCGGCACCGAGCCGCAGGCACTTGCGTCGCATGGTCCCCCCTTGCTCAGCGATACGCAGCGTCGAGCATAGCGAGCGAGTCGCGATGTGTCAGGTCCAGATGCAGCGGCGTGACCGCGACATAACCGTCGGCGACCGCCTCGAGATCGGTGGCGTGCGCCGGGGTCTCGATCGTCGGGCCGAGCGCGAACCAGTGATATTCGTAACCACGCGGATCGCGATTGGTGACGATCTGCAGCCGGCCATAATCGCGCAGGCCCTGGCCGACGACGCGGATGCCCTGGACATCCTCCGGCGCGCGGGCGGGGAAGTTGATGTTGACCAAGGTGCCGCGCTCGTACGGCGTGGCGAGGATCGGGCGCAGCACGCGCTCGCCCCAGGCACTGGCCGCGGCGAAGGGCACCGAATCGCCCATGCCTTCGCGGGCATAGACCTGGCTCAGCGCGATCGAACGCACCCCGGCGAGCGCGCCCTCCATCGCGGCGGAGACGGTGCCCGAATAGGTCACGTCCTCGGCCAGATTGGCGCCGCGATTGACCCCCGACAGGATCAGGTCGGGCGGCGAGTCCTTCATCAGCCGCGCCAGCGCCATCATCACCGCGTCGGTCGGCGTGCCGGCCACGGCATAGCGCTGCTCGCCGTGGCGGCGAACACGCACCGGGCGGCTGAGCGTCAGCGAATGGCCGGCGCCGGATTGCTCCTCGGCCGGTGCGACGACCCAGACATCGTCGGACAAGGTCGCGGCGATGTCTTCGAGAACCTTGAGGCCCGGGGCATGATAGCCATCGTCATTGGTGAGCAGGATGCGCATCAGCGCGCCGGCTCGAGACGGTTGAGACCGTCGAAATAGCGCGCGAGCGCATCGGGGATGGCGATCGCGCCGTCCTCCTGCTGGTAATTCTCCATCACCGCGACGAGCGTGCGACCAACCGCCAGGCCGGAGCCGTTGAGCGTATGGACGAAGCGCGTGCTCTTCTCGCCTTCGGGCCGGTAGCGCGCGTTCATCCGCCGCGCCTGGAAATCGGTGCAGGTCGAGCAGCTGGAGATTTCGCGGTAACGACCCTGGCCGGGCAGCCACACTTCGAGATCATAGGTGCGCGCGGCGGAGAAACCCATGTCGCCGCTGCACAGCTTCATGCGGCGAAAGGGCAGGCCAAGAGCGGTGAGGATGCCCTCGGCCGCGGCGGTCATGCGCTCATGCTCGGCCTCGCTCTGATCGGGCGTGACGATCGAGACCATCTCGCATTTGTCGAACTGGTGCTGGCGGATGAAGCCGCGCGTATCGCGGCCGGCCGAGCCCGCCTCGGAACGGAAGCAGGGCGTCAGCGCGGCGAAGCGGATCGGCAGCTCGCCCTCGGGCAGGATCTGCTCGCGCACGATGTTGGTCAGGCTGACTTCGGCGGTCGGGATAAGCCAGCGGCCATCGGTGGTGCGGAACGAATCCTCGGCGAATTTGGGTAGCTGGCCGGTGCCGAACATGATCTCGTCGCGCACCAGCAACGGCGGCACGACCTGCTCATAACCATGCTCCCGCGTGAGCGTCGTCAGCATGAACTGGCCGAGCGCGCGATACAGCTGGGCGATGGGGCCGCGGACCAGCGTGAAGCGCGTGCCGGCGAGCATCGCCCCGGCCTCGAAATCGAGACCCAGCGCGGGGCCGATCGCGTCATGTTCGCGCGGCTCGAAGGCGAAGCTGCGCAGCGTACCGCGTTCATGGACCAGCGCATTGTCATTCTCGTCAGCGCCATCGGGCACGTCGGCGAGCGGCAGGTTGGGGATCGCGGCGAGCAGGCCGGTGAGTTCCTCACCCAGCACGGCTTCTTCCGCCTCGATCGCCGGCAATTGCTGCTTCAGGTCGGCGACCTCCGCCATCAACGCATTGGCGGTGGCCTCGTCCCTGGCCGCCTTGGCCGCGCCGATCGCCTTGGACGCTTCGTTGCGGCGCGCCTGGCCGGCCTGCGCCTGGGTGATCAGCGCGCGGCGTTTCTCATCGAGCGCGAGCAGCGTCGCGGCGGCCGGCGACAGGCCGCGGCGGGCCAGCCCTGCGTCGAAAGCCTCGGGATTGTCGCGGATCAGGCGGATATCGTGCATGGGCGCGGCTATGGCGGCGGCCCGGCGCGCGCGCAACCCGTCGCGGCCTTCCCGCGTTGGTGGCGCTGCTATCGAGAGGATCGAACCATGCGCCTGCCCCACAACGCCGCCATTCTCGTCGCCGATGGACGCAAGGCGCTCCTGCTGCGCAACGAGGGTGACGCGGAATTCCCCAACCTCGTCGTCGAACATGGCGAGGAATGGCCGAATCCGGCGGATCGCGACCAGAAGACCGATGCGCCAGGCCGCGCCATGTCGCAGATCGGCGGGCGGCAAAGCACCGTCAATGAGGTGGATTTCCACCAGCAGGAGGAGGATCGCTTCGCCGCCGAGACCGCCGATCTGCTCAAGCGCGAGGCGCTGGCGGGATCATTCGAATCGCTGATCGTCGTCGCGCCGCCGCGGACCCTCGGCGAGCTGCGCAAACATTATCACGTCGCAGTCAGTGAAAAATTGGCCGGCGAGATCGACAAGGATCTCACCGGCCATAGCATTCCCGATATCGAAAAGGCGTTGATCGCGGCCTGAGGCTTCAGCCGGTAACCGTCGTCGGCTTGGCGAAGCGCTTGCGCGCGACCAGCGCCGCAGCGGCCGCACCGAACAGCAGGACCATCGGCGGCGCCGGGACCGGAGCGGGCGGGCCGCCGGTCGATCCGGTGCTGCCGCTGGAGCCGTTGCTGCCGCCGTTGGAACCGCCATTGCTGCTCCAGCCGCCATTGCTGCTCCAGCCATGGCTGCTCGAACCGTAGCTGGACGAACCATAGCTCGACGATGAGCCGTGGCTCGACGAATTGCCCGAGCTGCTGGCCGACGAGTTGCTGCTGCTCGTGCTCGATCCGTTGGACGAGCTGCTGGTGCTGGTCGAGGATCCGTTCGACGAACTCGACGTCGACGAGGAGGACGAGACGTCGCCGCTCGATGAGGAAGACGAGGACACATTACCACTCGACGATGACGAGGAGGAAACGTCGCCGCTCGACGAGGACGACACATTGCCGCTCGACGAAGAAGACACATTGCCGCTCGAACTGGACGAGGTGCTGCCGGACGAGAAACCGCCGGTGCTCGACGAGGTCGACGAACCGCCGGTGGAGGAGCCACCCGTGCTGGTCGACGAACCGCCGGTGCTGGTCGATGAACCACCCGTGCTGGACGAGGTCGAGGAGCCGGTCGAGCCCGTCGAACTGGTCGATCCGCCGCTGCTGCTCGACGTCGATGAGATGACGATACCGCCGCTCCCGCCGCTCGATCCGCCACCGAAGAAACCGCCGGCGAAGAAGCCGCCGCCGCTGAAGCCGCCGCTGCCGCCGACCACCGCCGCTGCGCCACCGCCGCCGCCCGAGACGAAGGGCGTACCACGCTCACCAAGCGCGGCGTAGGAGGGGGGCAGGGGAATCGGCGCGCCCTGGCTGGTCACCGTGACCATCGCGGGCGGGCAGGCGGCCCGGGTCTGCGTCACGACTCGGCGGATGCGTGATCCGCCGGCACTCGCCACCGTGGTGGTGCGCCGGACGACTCGCTTGACCGTATGGCCATTGTAATGACGGGTCTGGGCGCCTTCAGCGACATGGACCGCGCCGCCGCCCACCAGGGCGCCACCGCAAGCACATGCGCAAAGTTTTGCTAAGGCCATCCGCACTGACATGACGTCGCTCTTTCGCTGCCGGCATTAATCTCTGACCGGAGGTAAACCCATAGCCGCCGTTAAGCCGCTATTGGTCCAAACTGCCCAATAAACCGTTAAGTGCAAGTTCGTTAACCAAGCTTACGAGATACTTACTGCAAAAATTTTATCTCACGCCACCAGCTTCTTGGTTAATGTTCCGTGTTGATACGATTTTATGGTTAATATTGAACTGTTCATGGCGCCGCTGAAGGTATTTCTCTCGCGGCCTGAGCGGGTGAAACGGTGGTCGCGGCGGCATGGGCCGGCAAAGCGACGTTTCGCCAAATGGTTGCGCGGGTTGCTTGTGGTGCCCGGGCGGCATGGCTATAGGGCCGCGACATGGGGTTGATTGCAAGATATCCGCAAGGAACTGCGACGGCCTGGGGAGAGTGGGGATGGCGACTGCTTTGAATCACTTGGGCGACTCTAGCAACTTCATGCCGCCACCGGGCGGCGACGGTTATCGGCCCAGCGCCGATGAGCCGTTCATGAACACGCGCCAGCAGGAATATTTTCGCGACAAGCTGCTGGCATGGAAGGAAGCGATCCTGCGTGAGGCGGCGGGAACGCTGTCGCAATTGCAGGTCGATTCGCTGCGTGAGGCGGATCTGACCGACCGCGCATCGAGCGAGACCGACTGGTCGATCGAGCTGCGCACGCGCGACCGTCAACGGAAGCTGATCTCCAAGATCGACGCCGCGCTGCGTCGCATCGAGGAAGGTGAATATGGCTATTGCGAAGTGACCGGCGAGCCGATCTCGCTTGCCCGGCTCGAAGCACGGCCGATCGCGACGATGACGGTCGAGGCGCAGGAACGGCACGAGCGCAACGAAAAGGTCTCGCGCGAAGATTGATTTTTGCCGTTCCGGAAGGCTGATTTTGCCATTCCGACGGTGCGGTCCTTAAGCAGTTCGATACGATTTGACGGCTAATCCTGGCCGAACGGAGGTCGTTTCAGAGCTGACCATGGACCAGTTTCCCAGTGAACCCTTTAGCGGCGTCGCCAGCGACGATGGCGCTCACAATCGGCAGGACTCGCGCGACAGCCTGTTCCTGATGGCGGATATGCGCGTGCCCGGCACCAAGGACGTCAAGCCGATCCGGGTGCGCAACCTGTCCTCGGGCGGGCTGATGGCGGATTATCCCGAAGGGCTCGACCAGGGCCTGGCCATCGAGTTCGAGGTGCGTGGGATCGGCTGGATTACCGGCAAGGTGGCCTGGTCGGCCGCAGGGCGCATCGGCGTCGCGTTCGACCGTCAGATCGATCCGCTGCTGGCGCGCAAACCGGTCGGCCTGGGCGCCAAGACGCCCGTCTTCGTCAAACCGATCATGCCTCGCGGTAACCCGCGCTGACCCCGGCGCAGGTCGCGCCGGGATCGTATCGCGCGGTCAGGTGGTCAGAGCGCGACCATCTCTTCCTTGATACGAAGTTTCTGCTTTTTCAGCGCCGCCAGGGCGACGGGGTCTGGCATCGGTCGATGCGATTCGTCGGCGATTTGCCGGTCCAGGACTGCATGCTTGGCTTCGAGGGCCGAGTAGTGCGAGGTCTGCTGCATGGATGCGTTCTCCTGCATTGCTGGGGGGAATGAGTAAAACATGACCGGGGTTAATTGTCTCCACGATTCGTCGCGATTCGCGACGTAGCGAAGCAATTTGCGCGGCGGCTTGTTTTTGCGCGCCGGGACGGCCAAGCAAGACCACGCGAAGCCGCGTCGCACCGGGGACACGATGGACGAGACCCAGATCGCCAAGCGTTTGGAAATGCTGCGGATCGAGCATCGCGATCTCGACTCGGCAATTGCCGCGCTGTTCGAGACGGGTTCGACCGACCAGCTCCAGTTGGCGCGACTCAAGAAGCGCAAGCTGCGGTTGCGCGATGAGATCGCGCTGTTCGAGGATCAGCTGATTCCGGATATCATCGCCTGAGCGGACGGAGCCGAGTCGCCCGGAAAAATCCCTGATCCGGATTGGGACGGGCGCGTCACAAAAACTCTGCGCGTCGGCTATGTCGTTAATGTTTCATTTATGTCACTTCTCCTTCCGATGAAGGAAACCAACGCCGAATCGCGGCTTCACCGCCGCCTGGTCGATACGCTGTATGTCGACGCCATGGTGCTCGCCGACGAGGCGCGCAGCTATTTCGACGAGGGTGGGCGCGCGGACCGTGAGGCGCTCGATCCGATGGCGCGCGTGTCCTTCTCCTGCGAATCGCTCAAGGTGACGACGCGGTTGATGCATGTGATCGCCTGGCTGCTGACGCAGCGCGCGGTCGATGCCGGCGAGATGGCACCGCGCGAAGCGCTCGATCCGTCGCGGCGACTCGGCCCCGCGCCGGTCAGCGAAGCGAGCGCTGTGCTGGCGATGCCGCACGCCGCGCAGGAGCTTATCGCGGCGAGCGCCGAGCTTTATCGCCGCGTCGAGCGGCTCGACCATGCCCAGGCCAGCGAAATGGCAGCACCGAGTCCGGCACGCACGATGCTCGATCGGCTGGCAATGGCGTTCTAGTTTTTTCACGTTGGGGGAAGCTGTCGCAGGGGGCTGCGATGGCGCCAGGGCGGCGAGTGGGGAGACCCGCTCGCCGCTTTTGTTTAGACGACCGGTTTGATCCACCCCTTCGCCGTTCGTTTCGAGCGAAGTCGAGAAACAGCCCCAAGCGCTTTGCCAATGTTTCTCGACTTCGCTCGAAACGAACGGGTAACTGGAGTACGTGTCAGAGCGACAAGCGCGCGCGCGCTGCCTTGTACTCGCGCTCCAGCCGATCGACGCGCACGGCCACCGACTCGACACAATCGACCACGCCGATGCCCTGGCCTGAGCCCCAGATGTCGCGCCACGCCTTGGGCTTGGCGCTGTTGCCGCCGCCGAAATCCATCGTCTTGAGATCGCCCTCGGGCAGATTGTCGGGGTCGAGGCCGGAAGCAGCGATCGACTGGCGCAGGTAATTGCCGTGCACCCCGGTGAACAGGTTCGAATAGACGATATCGGCCGCCTTGCCGGCGACGATGCCATGCTTGTACTCCGGCGGCGCATTGGCCTCTTCGGTGGCGATGAAGGGCGAGCCGATATAGCCGAGATCGGCACCCATCGCCTGGGCGGCGAGCACCGCGTCGCCGGTCGCGATCGAACCCGACAGCGCCAGCGGCCCGTCGAACCACTGGCGGATTTCCTGCACGATCGCGAAGGGCGACAGCCGCCCGGCATGGCCGCCGGCACCGGCGGCGACCGCGATCAGGCCATCGGCGCCCTTTTCGATCGCCTTGCGCGCGAACCGATCATCGATGATGTCGTGCAGCGTGATGCCGCCCCAGCTGTGGACGGCGGTGTTGAGTTCCTCGCGCGCGCCGAGCGAGGTGATCACGATCGGCACCTGCCATTTGGCACAGGTGGCGAGATCGGCCTCGAGCCGATCGTTCGAGCGGTGGACGATCTGGTTGACCGCGAAGGGCGCCGCCGGGCGATCGGGATGGTCGCGATTATGCGTCGCCAGTTCCTCGGTGATACGGTGCAGCCACTCGTCGAGCACGCCCTGTGGCCGTGCGTTGAGCGCCGGGAAAGCGCCGACGATCCCGGCCTTGCACTGGGCGTTGACCAGTTCCGGCCCGGAGATGATGAACAGCGGCGACCCGATGACGGGCAGGCGCAGGCGATCGAACAGGGCGGGAAGGCTCATGCCGGGTTTCATAGCGAAACCGAAATGAGTGTCCAGCGCGGGGCCGTTTGCACCCGCACGTGAATGCCTTATTGCGCTAACACACTTGCCCCGGAGTCGCTCCCCATGAAGTTCGCTTTCGCCTCGTTGTTGTTGATGACCGTTTCCATGCCTGCGCAGGGGCGGCTGCCGACCGATGTCACGCCGATCGATTACGACATCAGCATCAATCCCGACGCCAGGGCGATGGCCTTCAGCGGGCGTGAGACGGTGACGATCGCGGTCAAGAAGGCGACGACGACGATCCAGCTCAACGCCGCCGAACTCAAGATTTCTCGCGTAACCTTCGATGGCGCCGTGGTGCCGTTCGCGATGAACGAGGCCGACCAGCTGCTGACGGTGACCCTGCCGACGGCCGCGTCGGTCGGCACGCACAAGCTGACCTTCGCCTGGGACGGCAAGATCAACACTTCGGCGGCCGGCTTCTTCGCGATCGACTATACCAATACCGACGGCTCGGCCGCGCGGATGCTGGCTACGCAGTTCGAGGCGCCCGACGCGCGCCGTTTTGCGCCGATGTGGGATGAGCCGGCATTCAAGGCGAAGTTCACGCTGAGTGCGGTCGCGCCGGGCAACCAGACGGCTTTCTCGAACATGCCGGCGACGCAGGTGACGAAGCAGAGGGACGGCACGAAGCTGTACCGCTTCCAGCAGTCGCCGGTGATGTCGAGCTATCTGCTGTTCCTGGGGCTGGGCGATGTCGAGCGCAAGACGGTGATGGCCGGCAAGACCGAGATCGGCATCATCACCCGGCGCGGTGTGGTCGACCAGGGCGATTACGCGCTGAGCCAAGCGCAGAAGCTGCTGGCCTATTACAACGACTATTTCGGCCAGCCCTATCCGCTGCCCAAGCTCGACATGATCGCCGCACCCGGCTCCAGCCAGTTCTTCGGCGCGATGGAGAATTGGGGCGCGATCTTCTATTTCGAGCCCGAGGTGCTGTTCGACCCGAAGCGGGCGACGCAGAGCGGGCGCGAGCGTATCTTCATCGTCGTCGCGCATGAGATGGCGCATCAATGGTTCGGCGATCTGGTGACGATGCGCTGGTGGGATGACCTCTGGCTCAACGAGGGGTTCGCCTCGTGGATGGAGAACAAGACCAGCGGCGACCTCAACCCCACCTGGAATGCGCGGGCGACGGCGGTGTCGGAGGATCGTGAGGGCGCGCTCGGATTCGATGCGACATCCGCGACACACCCGATCATCCGCCATGTCGAGACCGTCGACCAACTGGGCGAGGCGTTTGACGGGATCACCTACCAGAAGGGCCAGGCGGTGATCGGCATGATGGAGTCGACGCTCGGCCCGGATGTGTTCCGTGCCGGCATCCGCAGCTACATGGCGAAATATAATCACGGCAACACCGACACCGACCAGCTGTGGGACGAGCTCGCCGCCGCGGCGGGCAAGCCGGTCGCGCAGGTGGCACATGACTTCACGCTGCAGGGCGGGGTGCCGCTGGTCACGCTGACCGGCGCGCGTTGCGCCAACGGGGCGACCAGTGTGGTGATGACGCAGGGCCGGTTCGGTTATGATGCGCCGTCGAAGGTGGCGCAGATATGGCATGTGCCACTGAAACTGGGCGTGGTCGGTGCGCCGGCCACCAGCGCGATCGTGTCAGGTGCGGCGCCCTCGACGGTGTCGGTGCAGGGTTGCGGCACGGTCGTGCTCAACCAGGGCAAGCAGAGCTATGCCCGGGTGATGTACGACGAAGCCAGCCATGCCGCGCTGGTGCGCCATTTCGGCAAGCTCGAACTGACCGACCAGCTCGGTACGCTCGGCGACGATTTCGCGCTGGCGATGAGCGGCGACCAGAGCCTCGACCGCTATCTCGCGGTGCAGGGTGTCGTGCCGGTCGATGGCAATGCATTGCTATGGTCGTCGGTGGCCGATCATCTCGGCGACATGGTCACGCTCTATGCCGGCACGCCGATCGAGCAGCCGCTGCGCGCGAAGCAGCGTGCGATGCTCGCGCCGGTGATGGCGCGGGTCGGCTTCGCCGCGATCGAGGGCGAATCGCCGCTGGTGACCAATTTGCGCGAGACGCTGATCATCAGTCTCGGCGCATCCGGCGACCCGGACGTGCTGGCGCGCGCGCGCGACTATTTCGGCAAGTTGCAGCGCGACCCCAATGCCATCCCGCCTGCGATTCGCAGCCCGATCCTCGGCACCTATGCGCGCAATGCCACCGCGGCGGAGTGGGATGCGCTGCTCGCGGTAACCAGGGCCGAGAAGAACCCCGTTGCGAAGAACGGCTATGTCCGGTTGCTCGGCTCGGCGAAAAACGATGCGATCGCGGCGCGGGCGCTCGAACTGCTCAAGGGCAATGAGCTGACCACGCCGCAAAAGGCCAGCCTGCTGGCGTCGATCGCCGGGCGCCATCCCGACATGGCGTTCGATTTCGCGGTGGCCAATCTCGACCTGGTCAACGGTTTTCTCGAGACCAGCACGCGGGCGGGGTTCGTGGTCGGGCTGGCGGCGGGGTCGAACGATCCGGCGATGCCGGCCAAGATCACCGCCTTTGCCGAGAAGAACCTGCCCGAGGCCTCGCGTGGCGGCGCCCGGCGGTCGCTGGCGCTGATCGAAACGCGGCGTCGGGCTGCCGAGCGGCTGAAGCCGGCAGTGTCGACCTGGCTTGGTAGCAGCGCGCGCTGAAGAAGCCGATCCTTACCTTCTCCACCCCGGCGAAGGCCGGGGCCCAGTTGGGGAAGGACAGTAAAGGAACGGTGCCCCTCATTATTCCCACCATCCCGACTGGGCCCCGGCCTTCGCCGGGGTGGGTACTTTTCTTTCAGTTGTGGTGTGGTGAGGGCACATTCCGGATAAGTCATCGCATGCTGATTTGAGGCTGCCATGTCGACTGCCCCTCAGCGCGGGTTGTCCTCCTGATTCAATCGACGCGCCGTTTGGCGCAGGGTCGAGCCTGCGGGCGCGCATTGTCGCGCCCGCGACCGCTCTTTCTCATTGTTGATTGTAGGAAAATCCCGCGCCTGCTCGGCGACCTGCTCGCTCCTGCTCAGCAGGTGCCGGGCGACCTGTTCCGCACCTGTTATGTTGGATTAGGGCGATGAGGGCAAGTCACTCATAGTGCACGCCAAAGTGCGAAATTGCTGTGCTTTTCGTCACTGCAAAAAATGTCCGACCTGTTTTAACAGGTGGAGCAGGTGAAAATGTTGGGCGCGCGCTCAGCCGACCCGCGTCAGCCCGGTCGCGCAGGCGTGCGCCTTCTCGACATAATGTTTCGCCGACAACAGCAGCATGGCGGCGGCATTGTCGTCGAGCTGGCGCACGGCGCGGGCCGGGCTGCCGATGATCAGGCTGCCCGGCGGAAAAGTCTTGCCCTCGGTGACCAATGCACCGGCGCCGACGATAGAGCCGGCGCCGATCACCGCGCGGTTGAGGATGATCGCGCCCATGCCGATCAGCACACGGTCCTCGATCGTGCAGCCGTGCAGGATGGCGTGGTGACCGATGGTGCAATCGGCACCGACGGTCAGCGGTACGCCGGCATCGCTATGGCCCATCGCCCCTTCCTGGACGTTGCTGCGCGGCCCGATGATGATCGGCGTGTTGTCGCCGCGGATCACCGCGCCGAACCAAACACTGGCATCCTCGGCGAGCCGGACGTCGCCGATCAGGTCCGCGCTGGGCGCGACCCAGGCGCCGGCGGCGAGGGTGGGTTGTTTTCCCTCAAGGGCGTAGAGCGGCATCAGGCGAAGACCTCGGCAAGTTGATCGCTTTGCGGGCCATCCTTCCCGTTTCGCAATTGAACGTACAGCGCCGCGAAGACCGAGCCAGTGATGGCAATAGCGGCGCCACGATAAACCGTCATCGCCGCCATGTACCAGATCGGCCATTCGTAACTGATCGCCCGAGCAAGCTCTGCTTTGCCGCCGTAAAAGTCACCCGCCACGCTCCGGAGCAAATAGTTTCCGACCGCATCGACAATACCCATCACCAATGCCAGCCCGAGGACCCGCCAGCGCACGTCGCGGGTGAGATAGGCGCTGCGACGCAGTCCAGCGATGGGACCAAGCCCCTCTGCCACCATAGCCGGCGCGGCTAATGACCACATCACGCTCAGAATTAGTCCCGGGACTATCAGCAACACGAGGCCGATCCACGTCGCTATTTCGCGGATGAGGTCCATCACCACCATTGCCGGATAGCGCCGCAGCGTCACATCCAGCGACCTTGCAACCGGCTCGTCGCGATTGTCGGCGGCGGCGATGGCGATGCGCGCGATGAAGCCGAACGCTGCTGTTATACCGATGGCCTGGATGACCACGCCAATTATCAAACCGATCGCCGCGCCTTGCCAAAAGCCAAACGCAAGATGGAGATAGTTCAAGAAGCCGTCGAGATGGGTCAACAGATGCTGGGATAGTGTATAGAGGATGGCCCAAGGCAACGACCCGAGCAGCACCGCAACAATAACGATTTCCCCCGTGCGCCGGCCCAACAGTGTGAAGCCGTTGCTGAAAGCGGCTGCGACCGAAATATCCGCTGCTCCGCCGCCAGTCGCCGATGTCGCCATTTTCGCTCCTGTTTCAGGACCATGTAACGCGGTGGTGCACTCTATCCTGGTGGAGTGCAATTTGTTCGTTGCGTCATCCGAACCATGCTCTAAACCCTTGGGATCGGGACAGCTTGCGTCACCGGGGGCGAAGTGAGCGGGGAAACTGAGCATCAGGCGGCTACCGCCGCCGATCGTTTCGCTGCGGCGCATCACGCGCTTCGTGGCGACCCGACGATTCAGTTCACCATGCAGCCGGTAAAACCGCCGGCACCGCCGCCGAGCTGGCTGATCAATTTCATCGAATGGCTCGCCAAGGGGCCGATCGGACGATTCTTTTCCTGGATCGGCCGGCACATGCCCGAGGCGCCGATTGCGCGGATGTTGCTGTGGGTGCTGCTCGCGGTGCTCGCGGCGACGCTGATCTGGGTGATCGTGGTGCGGTTGCGCGAGGGTCAGTGGCGGCTACCGCGACGGCGCAAGGCCATTGCCGTGGCGGCCGAGCCCGAGGAAGAGGCCTGGGCGCCCGATGCGGCGCCGGTGCGCGCCTGGCTCAAGGAGGCCGACGCGCTCGCCGCCGAGGGGCGCTATGCCGAGGCGGTGCATCACCTGCTGTTCCGGTCGATCGAGGACATAGCGCGCCGCCGGCCGAGACTGGTGCGGCCGGCACTGACCAGCCGGGAACTCGCCGCCGCCGACGCGGTGCCGGCGCCGGCACGCGACCTGTTCGCGCGGATCGCACGGCTGGTCGAGCGCAGCCTCTTCGGCGGGCGGCCGGTGAGTTTGGACGACTGGAGCGGCGCACGCGCGGCCTATGCCGATTTCGCGCTGCCGGGAACGTGGCGGGCATGAGCGACGTCGTCACCAGCAACGGCGTGTCGAGCGGCGCGGGTGCGTTTCGTTTTCGCACCGTCGCGATCATGCTGGCGATCGGCATTCTTGGCTTCGTCGCGACCGTGGTGCTTGGCGCCTATGCGCCCGATCTGCGCTCGGGCAATAATGGCGGGGGCCATGCGCTGTCGAACGCGGCGATCGGTTTCAGCGGCATCGTGCAGCTGGCGCAGGACACCGGCCGCAATCCGGTGATCGTCCGCGACGACAAACGGCTCGACGGCGACGCGCTGGTCGTGCTGACCCCGGAAGCCGCCGCGACGCCGATGGGCGACATACTGGCCACGCGCAAGGGCAAGCCGACCCTGGTGATCCTGCCGAAATGGCTCACCATGCCGGATCCGACCCACCCCGGGTGGGTGCGTTATATCGCGCTCGATCCACACTCCGAGCCGGAGGGCGTGCTCGCACCGGCCAATGTCCTCAAGATCAGGCAATATCGCAGCGGCGGGCGGCCGTTGACGAGCGAGGGCGACTGGACGCCGCACTTCGGCTTCAACGCGCCACGGCCGTTGCAGGTGATGTCCGGCAAGGGGCTGGTGCCGCTGATCACCGATGGCCATGGCGGCGTCGTGCTCGGGCGGCTGGCCGACAAATTCTGGGTCCTGTCCGACCCGGACCTGTTGTCCAATCGCGGCATGGCCGAAGCCGATCAGGCCAAGGCCGCGCTGGCCATGCTCGATTATATGAACCCGGGCGACGAGATCGATTTCGACGTCACGCTCAACGGCCTCGGCCATGCGCCGAGCCCGCTCAAGATGATGTTCCAGCCGCCCTTTCTGCCGATGACGCTGGCGATCGTCGCGGCATTGATCCTCGCCGGGTGGCAGGCGTTCGGCCAGTTCGGCGCGCCGCGCCGGCGGCCGCGCGCCATCGCCTTCGGCAAGGCGGCGCTGATCGACAATGCCGCCGCTCTGGTGCGGCGCGCACGGCGCGAGAAGACGCTGGGTGGGCGCTATGCCGATGTCGTGCGCGAGCGCGCGGCGATCGTGTTCGGCGTGCCCGCGCGGCTGCGCGACGGGGCGATCGACGCCTATCTCGACCGGCTCGGGCGCGGCGCGAAGTTCACCGATCTGGCCGAGGCCGCGCGATCCGCGCGCGACCGGCATGAAGTCCTCGACGCGGCGCAGGCGCTGCACAAGTGGCAATGGGAGAAGAATGCGTGACGGTCGAAGTGGTCAAGGCGCTGGCGGACGCGATCCGCGACGAGGTCGGCAAGGCGGTGGTCGGGCAGGAAGCGACCGTCGAGATGATGCTGGTCGCCCTGTTCGCGGGCGGGCACATCCTGCTCGAAGGGCCGCCGGGCACGGCCAAGACACTGATCGCCAACAGCTTCGCCCATGCCGTGGGTCTCAAGTTCGGGCGCATCCAGTTCACACCGGACCTGATGCCGGGCGACATCATCGGCGCGAACCTGTTCAACTTCCAGACCTCGACCTTCTCGCTGACGCGCGGGCCGATCTTCACCGACCTGCTGCTGGCCGACGAGATCAACCGCACCCCGCCCAAGACCCAGGCGGCGCTGCTCGAGGCAATGCAGGAGCGCACGGTGACGATCGACGGCGAGAGCCTGCCGCTCGGCGATCGTTTCATGGTGGTGGCGACACAGAACCCGATCGAGCAGCAAGGCGTCTATCCGTTGCCCGAGGCGCAGCTCGACCGTTTCCTGTTCAAGCACAATGTCGATTACCCCTCGGCCGAAGAGGAGCGGAAGATCATCGCTACGCATGGCGGACGCCAAGCCGTCATGTCGCCGGAAGAATGGGGCGTCGCCAAGCGCGCCGACGCGGCGTCGATCGGGGAAGCTGTCGCGGCGGTCGCATCGGTCAAGCTGGTCGATGACGTGATCGACTATATCGCCTCGCTGATCCGGGGAACGCGCAATGTCGCCGATCTGGAGAGCGGCGCTTCCCCGCGTGCCGGCGCGATGCTTGCCGGGGCGGCGCGGGCACGGGCGGCGATCGACGGGCGCGACTTCGTCATCCCCGATGACGTGAAGACGCTGGCGCCGGCCCTGCTGCGCCATCGCCTGATCCTGTCGCCGGCGGCCGAGATCGACGGGCGCGTGATCGAGGACGTCGTCGCTTCCATCATCGAGACGATCGAGGCGCCGCGTTGATCTATCCGACGCGCTCGGCAGTGCTGGCGGCGGCGGCGGGGGCGCCCGTCGCCTTGCTGATCGGCGTCATGCTGCCGGCGCGCTGGTATGCCGGCCTGGCCTGGCCCGTCGCGGTGCTGCTGCTGACCATCGTCGATGCGCTGTCCGGTGCGCGACGCGGCGAGGCAACGCTGTCGCCGCTCGGCAGCGCGAGCGTCGGCGCGACGGTCGATGCGAAGATCACCGTGCGGGTGCGCGGCAGCGGCGCGCCGGGCGCGGCGCAGGTCGCGCTGGCGGGCAATGCGCTGCTCGGCCTCGAGGATGACGGGCGGTTGTGGATACCGCTGGAAGGCGGGCAGGGCGCCGCGCTGATGCCGCTGGTCGCGCTGCGCCGCGGCATGGCGCGGCTCGAGGCAGTGTGGCTGCGCTGGCGCGGGCCGCTCGGGCTAGTGTGGAAGCAGCAGCGTATCGCGCTCGACGGCAGCTTCGCGATCATTCCCGATGTGCGCCCGGTGCGCGAACGCGGTGCGCAGATCTTCCAGCGTCACGCGATCAATGGGTTGATCGCGCAGGTCGATCGCGGCGATGGCGCCGACTTCGATGCGCTGGTCGAGTTCCGCTCGGGCATGGACCGCCGCGCGATCGACTGGAAGCAGTCGGCCCGCCACTTCAAGCTCCACGCCAAGGAATATCGCACCGAGCGCAACAACCAGATCGTCTTCGCGATCGATGCCGGGCGGCAGATGTCGGAGCCGGTCGGCGGTCTGCCGCGCGTCGATCGCGCGGTGTCGGCGATGTTGCTGACGGCATGGGTGGCGTTGAAGCTGGGTGACCGAGTCGCCCTGAACGCGTTCGACTCGCGGCCGCGCATCGCATCGGGATTGATCTCGGGCGTGCCGGCCTTTGCCGAGTTGCAACGGCTGGCAGCGGCGATCGATTATTCGACCGAAGAGACCAACTATACCTTCGCGCTGACCACGCTGGCGACGCGGCTGACGCGGCGATCGATGATCGTGCTGTTCACCGAATTCACCGACCTGACCTCGGCCGACTTCATGGTCCGGGCAGCAGCGCGGATCGTCGAGAAGCATCTGCTGCTGGTCGTCGTGTTGCGTGACGAGGAGGTCGAGGCGATCGCCGACCAGTTGCCCGAGACGCCCGACGACGTGACGCGGGCGGTGACTGCCGCCGCTTTGCTCAGGGACCGTCGGCTGGCGCTGGCGCGGCTGCAGCATCTTGGCGTGCACGTCATCGAAAGCGACTATGACAAGGTCGGCGAAACGCTTGTCGCCGGTTATGTCGATTTGAAGCGGAGGAACCTGTTGTGAACGCCGCAACGCCGTTCGTCGACTCATCGGCGGTGCTGGTGAACGCCACGCGCTTCCGCGCCGCGCATGAGGGCGAGTGGAAGCGGCTTGATCGGCTCGTCACACGGATGGAAAAGCGTTCGATCGGCGCGCTCAGCGACGATGACCTGCTCGCGCTGCCGCTGCTCTATCGTTCGACTTTGTCGTCGCTGTCGGTGGCGCGCCAAACCTCGCTCGACCGCGCGCTGATCGGTTATCTCGAGCAGTTGTGCACGCGCGCTTATTTCCAGATCTATGGCGTGCAGACATCGGCGTGGCGGCAGATGGGCGGTTTCTTCGCGCGCGGCTGGCCGCTGGCCGTGCAGAGCATCTGGAAGGAAACGCTCGTCGCGCTGCTGCTGACCGTCGCCGGTGCCCTCGCCGCCTATCTGATGGTCCATGCCAATCCGCAAAGCTTCTACACGCTGATGCCGGGCGGCATGGCAGAGGGACGCGACCCATCGGCATCGGCGGCGGCGTTGCGCGCGACGATCCACGGCGCGATGAAAGGCCATCAGGGGCAGGAGAACATGCTCAGTGTGTTCGCCGCCGCGTTGTTCACGCACAACGCGCAGATCGCGATCTTCGCCTTTGCGCTGGGCTTCGCCTTCTGCGTGCCGACGGTGCTGCTGATCGTCTATAACGGGTTGACGCTCGGCGCGCTGATGGCGGTGTTCGTCAATCGCGGGCTGGGCGCGGATTTCGCCGGGTGGATCATGATCCATGGCTCGACCGAACTGTTCGCGATCATCCTGTCGGGCGCGGCCGGCATGCGCATCGGCACAGCGATCGCCTTTCCCGGCCGGGAATCGCGCGGCGATTCGGCGATGCGCGCCGGGCGCGCGGCGGCGGTGGCGATGGCCGGAACCGTGGTGATGCTGATGGTCGCGGGTATGCTGGAAGGGATCGGCCGCCAGCTGGTCGACGATACCGGCACGCGTTACGCCATCGGCCTGACCATGCTCGGCGGCTGGCTGGTCTATTTCTACCTCCCCAGGAAACGTGATGGCCTGGTTTAAGCGCAACCGCGACAAGCCCAAGGGGCCGGCCTCGCTGCGACGCGGGTTCGTTACGCCCGAGGGTGTCGACCTGCAGCTCGAGCTCGGTAGCGGCGGCGCGCGCGCGGCGGCGTTCATGATCGATGCGATGATCATCATCGCCATCCTCGTCGTCGCGACGATCATCATCGTCATGCTGCTCGCAGCATCGAAATCCAGCCTGCTTGCGATCGTCTGGCTGCTGGGCTTCTTCGTGTTGCGCAACGGCTGGTTCACGCTGTTCGAGATGGGCGGGCGCGGCGCGACGCCGGGCAAGCGGATGCTGGGCCTGCGCGTCGTGGCGCGCGATGGTGCACGGCTGACCGGCGGTGCGGTGATCGCGCGCAACGCGATGCGCGAGATCGAGATCATGCTGCCGCTGTCGTTCCTGGTCGGCAATGTAATCGAGGGTTCGGCCGATGCGTTCCTCGTGATCTTCTCGCTCGCGTGGAGCGGAATCTTCCTGTTCTTCCCGCTGTTCAACCGCGACCGGCTGCGCATCGGCGACATGATCGCCGGCACTTGGGTGGTGCGCAGCGACGTGGCCAAGCTCGGTGCCGATCTGGTGGCGCCGATCGAGCGCCAGCGCCGCGTGTTCCCCGATGCGGCGCTCGACTTGTACGGCGTGTACGAGCTGCAGACGCTGGAGGATGTGCTGCGCGGTGGGCGCGAGGATGCCGTCGCGACGGTCGCCTGGTCGATCCGCAACAAGGCCGGCCTGCCCGACGACGGTTATGATTACGAGTTCCTGTCGGACTATTATGCCGCCTTGTGCGCACGGCTCGAGCGCGGGCTGATGGTCGGGCGACGGCGCGAGAACAAGCACGCCGCCTCGGCGCGCTGAGAGGAGGCGGCGAGATGCTGGCGCGGGGCCTGCTGCTGATGCTGTCCATCGCCTTGTCGGCCTGTTCGGCGGCGTCGCCACCCGCGCCGAAATGTGCCGCGCTGGTCGATGCGGCGATGGTGCATTTGCCCGGCGGCGTTTTCATGATGGGTGATGATCCGCGCTATCCCGAGGAGGGCCCGCCGCATCGTGTGACGGTCAAGCCGTTCTGGATCGATGCGCATGAACTGACCAATGACGAGTTTGCACGCTTCGTCGCGGCGACGGGCTACAAGACAGCCGCCGAGCGTGCGCCACCTATCACCGCGGAGACGCCACCCGAGATGCGCGTTCCCGGCTCCGCGATCTTCGCGGTGCCGAGCCAGGAGGACCCGCGATGGTGGCGCTGGAAGGTCGGCGCGCAGTGGCGGCACCCCTCCGGGCCGGACGAGACGATCGACGGGCGCGGGCAGGAGCCGGTGGTGCAGATCGCCTATGAGGATGCCGCAGCCTATGCGCATTGGGCAGGCAAGCGGCTGCCGAGCGAGGCGGAATGGGAATATGCCGCGCTCGCCGGACGCAAGGCACTGCCCGAGCCGGTCGATGCGCACGGCGTGCCGCAGGCCAATTATTATCAGGGCGTCTTTCCGCAGCGCGATCTCGGGCTCGACGGATATCGTGGACGCGCGCCGGTCGGGTGCTTCAGGCCCAATGGCTTCGGGCTGTACGATATGATCGGCAATGTCTGGGAATGGACCAGCGAGCCGGTCGGGCCGGGCGGCGAGAGCCGGGTGATCAAGGGTGGCTCCTATCTCTGCGCCGGCAATTATTGCGCGCGTTATCGCCCCGCCGCGCGGCAGTTCGAGGAGCGCGGACTCGGCACCGACCATATCGGCGTGCGGCTGGTGAGCGATCACAAGGTGCCGCCACGACGTTGACCGAATGCTAATGTTATGGCACTATCAATGCCAATACAGCGTCATTCGGGAGAGCATCGATGCAGGTTCTGCGCACGCCGGATGAGCGCTTTGCCGATCTCGCTGACTATCCCTTTGCGCCGCACTATCTCACCGTCAACGATGCCGACGGCACCGCGTTGCGCATCCATTATATCGATGAGGGTCCGCGCGACGCGCCGCCGGTGCTGCTGATGCACGGCGAGCCGAGCTGGTCCTATCTCTACCGCAAGTTCGTGCCGGCGCTGGTGGCGCGCGGGCACCGCGTGATCGCGCCCGACCTGATCGGCTTCGGCAAGTCGGACAAGCCGGCAGCGCGGACGGATTATACTTATGAGCGCCATGTCGCGTGGATGAGCGACTGGCTTACCGGACTCGACCTGAACGGCATTACGCTGTTCTGCCAGGATTGGGGCGGGTTGATCGGTTTGCGGCTGGTGGCGGCATTCCCCGAGCGTTTCGCGCGGCTGGTGATCGGCAACACCGGTTTGCCGGTGGGGACCGGATCGTCGGACGGGTTCAATGCCTGGCTCGCCTTCAGCCAGAATGTGCCGCAATTCCCGGTCGGCTTCATCGTCAATGGCGGCACGACGCGCGACCTGAGCGCGGGCGAGATCGCCGCCTATGACGCGCCCTTTCCCGATGAGAGCTACAAGGAAGGTGCGCGGCAGTTTCCGACCCTGGTGCCGATCACGCTGGAGCATCCGTCCGTGGCGGAGAACCGTGCCGCATGGGAAGTGCTCGAACGTTTCGACAGACCAGTGCTGACCGCGTTCGGCGATCAGGACGCGGTGACGCGGGGTGGCGAGAAGGCGTTTATCGAGCGTATGCCGGGCGCGCGCGGCCAGCCGCATCGCATCATCGCCGGCGGCGGGCATTTCCTGCAGGAAGATGCGCCGGACGAACTGGTCGCCTTGATCGACGATTTCATCCGCGCCGATGAGGTGGTGCCGGCATGAACGTCGTCAACGCCATGTTCCCCGGCCCGGAACAGCTCGGTGCGTTTTTCAGCGGCGCCGAGGACGGGCCGTTCGTGATGGTCAATCTGCTCAGATTCAGAGAGCGCGCCGCCTACCCCGATGGCAGCGAGCCTGAACTCTCCGGCCGTGAGGCCTATGGCCGTTACGGCGCGGCGGTACAGGCCTGTCTGGCTTCGGTCGGCGGTAAATCGGTGTTCGCCGGCGCCGTCACCGACCTGCTGCTCGGCGAGGTCGAGGAACTGTGGGATATGGTCGCGCTGGCGCAATATCCGTCGCGAGCGGCGATGATGGCGATGGTCCAGTCGCCCGAATATCAGGCAATCGAGAAGCATCGCATTGCCGGCCTGGCCGGCCAGCTCAACATCCGCACCAAGGCACTCGGCATATGACCCTTACCTATGATCTCTATTGGTCGTTCCGCTCGCCCTATTCCTATCTGCTGACGCCGCGGCTCGTCGCGCTGGAGCGGATCTACGATGTCTGCGCCAATGTGTGTCCGGTCTATCCGATCGCCGTGCGCCAGCCCGACTTCTTCGCCAAAAACGACCCACTGTGGTTGAGCTATTTCATGCGCGACATCGCGCGCAGCGCCGAGTTCGTCGGTCTGCCGTTCCGCTGGGCGCAGCCCGATCCGGTGGTGATGGATTTCGCGACGCGAACCTATCCTGCGGAGCAGCCCTATATCCACCGGCTGACGCATCTCGGCGTGGCGGCGGCGGAGCGGGGCAGGGGGCTGGCGTTTCTCGATGAGGTCAGCCGGCTGATCTGGAGCGGGTCGGTGACCGACTGGCATCTCGGAGATCACCTTGCCCGGTCGGCGGCACGGGCCGGGCTGGAGCTGGCGGAACTCGATGCCGCGATTGCTGGGAATGACGAGCATTATCGCGGCCTTGTCGCCGATAACCAGTCGGCGCAGCGCGTCGGCGGGCATTATGGCGTGCCGTTGATGGTGTTCGATGACGAGCCGTTCTTCGGCCAGGACCGTTTCGACCAGTTTGTCTGGCGGCTTGAAAAGGCGGGCTTGAAGCGGCGGCAGATCGAGGCGGCTGCTTAGTTTCTTCC
>NZ_JAQGLG010000216.1 GCF_028292965.1 Sphingomonas bacterium
CCAGGCCAGCGGGATCGCCAGCGTCGAGTAGAGCAGCGCAAAGGCCGGCCCGCCGAGCAGGCCGAGTTGCTTGTCGCTGAGCTGGAGGTCGGCCTTGATCGCCGAGGCGAGGATGCCGAGGATCTGCCGGTCGACGAAATTGAAGGTGTAGACGAGCAGCAGCATCGCCAACGCGAAGTTGCGGTAGCCGGTCGCAGCGGTCTTCTCGGTCACATCACATCCTCCAGAATCGGAAAGACCGGGCGCCTCGCTGACGAAGCACCCGGTCCCATCCCCCTTTACCGTTGCCCCGAAAGGCAGCGGCTCAGAACTTGGCCGACACCGTCACGAATACCTGGCGCGGGTTGCCGTAGAAAGCGGTGGCGATGCCTTCCTTGCCCAGCGTCGGGGTCACACCACCAGTCGGCGTGTAGTTGATCGCCCCCGTGTCCAACTTGGCCGAGAGATATTGATAGCCGCCGATCTTGTAGCGCACGTCGGTCAGGTTCTTGCCGTGCACGCCGATCGAATATTTGCCGCCATCGAAGCTGTAAGTGATGTGCGCATCGAGCAGGGTGTAGCCCGGCTGATCGAGAAATGGCGTTGCCACCTCGAACTGATGCGTCAGGCTGCGATAGGACACGACGGTCGAAGCGTTGACCGAGCCGGGGCCGACCGGAAACACCGCGCCGAGCGTACCCGACACCGACCATTTCGGCGTGTTCTGGAATACGCGATAGGCGGCGACATCAGTGCCGGTCGGACCGATGAAGGTCTTGTACTTAGCGTCCATGTAACCAAGCGTACCGGCCAGGGTGATCGCCGAGCCCGCGCCGGCAAAACCCTGCGCCAACCGCGCGTTGACCTCGGCCTCGACACCGTAGATCCGCGCCTTGGCGGCGTTGGTGGTGATGCCGCAGAAGCTCTGTATGCCGCCGATCAGGCAGCCGACGGATCCGGGAACCTGCACATCGGAATAATCCGAGTGAAAGCCGTCAATCGCCCAGGTAAGCGCGCGGTCGAACGCCGCGCCCTTCCAGCCGATTTCGTAGCTCTTCACCAGTTCCGGTCGGAAGAGGAGGTAATTGTATATCTCTTGGTAGGTGGGTGCGGTCTCGGTAGGCAGCTTGGGCGCCGAGGTCCCCGAGCCGCGCGGATCGAAGCCACCGCCCTTGAAGCCCTCCGAATAGGACAGGTAGATCATGTGCTGATCGTTAGGCTTGAACGCAACCGAAGCGCGCGGGGTGAAACGCTTGAACAGCGCGCCGCCCCGGAAGTCGGTCGATGCCGCACCAAACGGTGTCGGCGTACCCCCGAATTCAGGCGTCAGACCCAAATAGCTGGCCTTGAGGATGTAGGAATCGCGCTTGTCCCAAGTGTAGCGACCGCCCAGGGACAGGCTGAATTCCGGTGTGAAATCGTAGGTGAAGTCACCATAAAATGACTCGGTCTCGGTCCGCACATCGCCTGCCGTATAGGCGTTGAAATTGGGGAACGTCGTGCTGAGCAACACGCCGAAACCGGTCTGCGCCTTGGCGCCGAGATAATAGAAGCCGACAATGCCGTTGAGCTTGTCGCTCTTATAGGCGAACTGGAATTCCTGGCTGGTCTGCTCGTTGCGATACACCGCCGGCACGTCGACATCCGCCGCGGGCAGCGAGTCGAAATCGATCGGCGCGTAAGAACGATCCTTGCGGAACGCGCTGATGCTCTTGAACGTCACATGGTCGCTGAGCTGCGCCTCGGCGGTCATCGACAGGCCGCCGGCCCAGATATCCTGGATCGGATTGTTGAGCCCAGCCTGGGTGTCATAGACATTGGCTAGCACCGGCGTGCCCGAAAGCAGGCCCGGGATCAGCCGATGGCCGTTGCGCGGGTTCGACTTGTCATGCGTGTAATCGCCGCTGATGCGGATCGACATACGGCTGTCGGGCGTCTCGAACTCGATCGTGCCGCGCGCAGCCCAGATGTTCTTGTTGTAGTTGTCGATGCCGAGATTGAGGTTGCGGCCGAAGCCGTCGCGCGTCAGCCGCGCGCCCGACAGGCCGATCTTGAACATGCTGCCGATCGGCGTCGACACGCTGACCACGCCATCGGCCTGGTTGTAGCTGCCATAGGTGCCGCGCAAATTGATCTCGAGATGGTCGGGCAAGCGCCGCGTGACATACTTCACCGCGCCACCGATCGTGTTGCGGCCATAGAGCGTACCCTGCGGCCCGCGCAGGATCTCGATCCGCTCGACGTCATAGATGTCGAGCACCGCAGCCTGCGGGCGGTTGAGATAGACGTCGTCGAGATAGATACCGACGCCGGATTCGAAGCCGGGCACCGGATCCTGTTGCCCGACGCCGCGGATGAAGGCGGCGAGCGTCGAGTTGGTGCCGCGCGCATCCTTTAGCGTGATGTTTGGCGTCGTCGTCTGAATGTCGGTCAGGTCGATCGCACCGCTCTTGGCCAGCTTGTCGGCCGAAAAGGCGGTGACCGCGATCGGCACGGTGAGCAGCGTTTCCGACCGACGACGCGCGGTGACGAGAACGTCGCCATTCTCCGCGGCGGCGGCCTGCTCCGCCGGTGCGGCGGCGGCGGGCGTGTCCTGCGCAAAGGCCGGTGTGGCGATCAGTGCGGCAAGCGCTGCCCCGGCGTTGAGCAAGGCGCGCGTTGAGTTTGGGCGTGTCATGATAAATCTCCCCTCCTGAGGCGCCAGATCGGCCCCGGTCTGTTACCGGGTTGTGCGCCAGTTGAAGTCGCTATACTGAAACCTGAACCAGGTTTCAACTTGGGATTGGGGAGGGACGCGAAAAATGGTTGGTGAGCGTGTCCAATCGGCAACGCCGGGCAGTCGCACCGAGGCGCTGGCGGCGAGCGAAGGCAAGGCGCCGCGCACCGAACGCGGGCGCAAGACGCTGCGCGCGATCCTCGATGCGGCGGCGATCGAGTTCGGCGAACGCGGTTTCCACGAAGCGTCGATCAGCGGCATCACGCGCCGCGCCGGCGTCGCGCTGGGCAGCTTCTACACCTATTTCGATTCGAAGGACGCGGTGTTCCGCGCGCTGGTCCGCGACATGTCGGACCGCGTACGCGACGAGGTCGCCCCGGCGATCCGCGCCGCCAAGGGACAGATCGCCGCCGAACGCGCCGGCCTGCTCGCCTTCATGGAGTTCGTGCAGGGGCACAAGGAGATCTACCGGATCATCGACGAATCGGAGTTCGTCGATCCGGAGAGTTTCAAACTGCACTATAACACCACCGCCGATCGCATCGCCGCGCGGCTCAGGGCGGCGGCGGAACGCGGCGAGGTGCGCGACGACATCTCCGAAGTTCATGCCTGGGCGATCATGGGCATGAACGTGTTTCTCGGGCTTCGCTACGGCGTATGGGCGGAGGATCATGCGCCGGCGGAGATCGCCGACGTTATCGCCGACATGCTGGAGCGGGGGATTGCGCCGCGGTGAGATGGATGCCCTAAACCCATTCGTCATGGCGGACTCGTTCCGGCATCCACCGTCCCGCACACGCGCCAGCCGCTTCTTGCGCGGCGCGGTGGACCCCGGAACAAGTCCGGGGGTGACGGAAGAGTTTGTGGGTTCGGTGAAGCCTACCGCGCCTTCACATAACGCCCCGGCGCATCCTCGATCGCCTTGAGCTTGCCCTGGCCCGGCTGGCGCGCGCCCTTGGCCGGTACTGTCGCCGCATCCTGCCCGCCCAGCCAGTTGAGCCAGTCGGGCCACCAACTGCCCTTGGTCTCGGTCGCACCGGCGACGAAGTCGGCCAGCGTGCCGGCCGGGGCCGGATTGGTCCAATATTGATATTTGCCCAGCGCCGGCGGGTTGACCACGCCGGCAATGTGGCCGGATCCGGCGAGCACGAACCTGATCGGCCCGGAAAAATGCTCGGTGATCTTCCACACGCTTTCGGCCGGCGCGATATGGTCGTCGCGGCCGGCCTGGACATAGGACGGCGTCTTGACGCTTTTGAGATCGATCGGCGTACCGAGTACCGACAGCGCACCCGTCTTGGCGAGCAAATTATCGCGGTACAGGTCGGTCAGATAACTCAAATGCCAGGCCGCCGGCAGGTTGGTGGTGTCGCCATTCCAGTGCAGCAGGTCGAACGGCGCATAATCCTGGCCGAGCAGGTAATTGTTGGTGACATAATTCCAGATCAGGTCGCGCCCGCGCAACAGGTTGAAGGTCGCCGCCATATAGCGACCGTCGAGATACCCTTCCGGCGTCAGCGTCTTGAGCAGGTCGAGCACCTCGTCATCGACGAAATGCAGCAGCTCGCCGGCGCGTTCGAAATCGACCTGGGCGGTAAAGAAGGTCGCGCTTCTGACCTTGCCGGCCTCCTTCCGCGCCGCCAGCACGGCAAGCGTCGCGGCAAGCGTGGTACCCGCCACGCAATAACCGATCGTGTGCACCGCCTCGACCTCGAGCAGATCGCGAATCGTGTCGATCGCGTCGATCTGCGCGGCGATGTAATCGTCCCACAGCACCCCGGCCATCGAGGCGTCGGCGGAGCGCCACGATACCATGAACACGGTGATGCCCTGGTCGACGCACCAGCGGATGAAGCTCTTCTCCGCGGTCAGGTCGAGAATGTAGAAGCGGTTGATCCAGGGCGGGAAGATCACAAGCGGCACCGCCAGCACCTGGTCGGTGGTCGGCGTATACTGGATCAGTTCGTAGAGATCGGTGCGATGCACCACCTTGCCCGGCGTCGTCGCGAGGTTGCGCCCGACCTCGAACGCGTTGGGGTCGGTCTGCGTCATCTGCCCCTTGGCCATGTCGGCGAGCATGCGCTTCAGGCCGGTGAGCAGATTCTCGCCGCCGGTCTCGATCGTCTTTTCCAGCACCGCCGGATTGGTCGTCGGGAAGTTGGACGGGCTCATCGCGTCGATGAAACCCTTCATCGCGAAGGTCATCTGCTGTTTCTGCTTCGCGTCGAGCCCTTCGACCGCGTCGATATTGCCGAGCATGTAATCGGCGACGAGGAAATAGCTCTGGCGGATCCAGTCGAACACCGGATTCTCGCGCCAGCGCGGATCGCGGAAGCGCTTGTCGGCATCGTGCTTCGACGGCTCGGGCGCCGCGGCCGATGACGGATCGATCATGCGCTGCCACAGCGCGAGACTCTGGGTCCAGAAATCGCGCGTCCGTTCGATCGTCGCGGGATCGGTCAACCCTGGGATCGGCGGCACAGCGCCGGTCATCGCCGGCATCTCGAACCCCTGCTCCATCATCTGCTGCTGCAGGCGGCCGAGCAGCCACGTCCAATGCTGCATATCGGCGAGGCTGGGTATCGTCGCGCTGGGGTCCTTGCCGTCGGCCATCAGCGCGAAACTTCCATGAAGAGCGGAATGATCCGCGCTGTGAGCATAATTTCCTCTCCACGGCGGCGCGGCGGCGAATTTCATGCTACATAGCCGCGCGTCGCCGCCTTGGCGACAGCACCAAAGGCAAAGATCGACCCATGTCCGACGATTTCTACCGCATTCGCCGCCTGCCCCCCTATGTCATCGCCGAAGTCAACGCGATGCGGGCCCAGGCGCGTGCCGGTGGCGAGGACATCATCGATCTCGGCATGGGCAATCCCGACCTGCCACCCCCGCCGCACGTCATCGACAAGCTCTGCGAAGTGGCACGCAAGCCCGACGCGCACGGCTATTCCGCCTCGAAGGGCATCCCCGGCTTGCGCAAGGCCCAAGCCAATTATTACGGCCGCCGCTTCGGCGTCGATCTCGACCCCGAGACCGAAGTGGTCGTCACGCTCGGCTCGAAGGAGGGCCTCGCCAACCTCGCCCAGGCGATCACCGCGCCGGGTGATGTCGTGCTCGCACCCAACCCCAGCTATCCGATCCACACCTTCGGCTTCATCATCGCCGGCGCGACGATCCGCAGCGTGCCGACCACGCCCGACGAGAAATATTTCGAGGCGCTGGAGCGCGCCATGGCCTTCACCGTGCCGCGCCCGAGCGTGCTGGTGATGGGCTATCCGTCCAACCCCACCGCCGAGGTCGTCGACCTGGCTTTTTACGAACGCGTCGTCGCCTTCGCCAAAGAGCACAAGCTCTGGGTGCTGTCCGACCTGGCCTATTCCGAGCTTTATTATGACGGTCAGCCGACGCCCTCGATCCTGCAGGTGCCCGGCGCCAAGGATGTCGCGGTCGAATTCACCTCGCTCAGCAAGACCTATTCGATGGCTGGCTGGCGGATCGGCTTCGCGGTCGGCAACAAGCAGCTGATCGCCGCGCTGACGCGGGTGAAGTCGTACCTCGATTACGGCGCCTTCACGCCGATCCAGGCCGCCGCGGTTGCCGCGATCAACGGGCCGCAGGACATCGTCGAGGCCAATCGCACGCTTTATCGGCAGCGCCGCGACGTGCTGGTCGAAAGCTTCGGTCGCGCCGGCTGGGACATCCCGAGCCCGCGCGCCTCGATGTTCGCCTGGGCGCCGCTGCCGCCGGCACTCGCGCATCTCGGCAGCCTGGAATTCTCGAAGCAATTGCTCACCCATGCCAAGGTCGCGGTGGCGCCGGGCGTCGGTTATGGCGAAAATGGCGAGGGCTATGTGAGGATCGCAATGGTCGAGAACGAGCAGCGGCTGCGCCAGGCGGCGCGCAACGTGAAGCGTTATCTGACCAGCATGGGCGTCAACACGCCCGCGCAGCAGAACGGCTAAGCCCCCATGTTCCTTCTGCGTGGCGTCGAAAGCCACCCGCGGTCGTTCGTCAAGGCGGTGTCGTGGCGCGCGCTGGGCAGCATCGACACCTTCGTGCTCGGCATGATCTTCACCCACGGCAACGGCAAGATCGCCGGGGCGATCGCCGGGACCGAGGTGTTCACCAAGATCATCCTGTTCTATTTCCACGAACGGCTATGGTCGCTGGTGCGCTGGGGGCACCGGCTGGACAAGCCCGGGCCGGAGCAATCGTCGGAAGGCGTGCCTTCGGCTCCCTGAACCCCCGGGTTATCACGTAGCACCGCGAAACGCGGGCTTAACCTCATCGTCTTATGGCTCGCATGACATGCGACCAGCCATTCTCCTGCGCGCGCGCCTGTTCCTGCCGGCGGTCATCGCGGTCAGCTACGCGGTCCTCGCCGCCGCGGCGATCGTGCTGCTGCGGCCGGGTGGTGGCATCGCCTTGATGTGGCTGGCCAATGGACCACTCATCGCGACGCTGGCGGTGGTGCCTTATCGTCGCTGGCCGGCGCTGCTTGCCGCCGGTGTGCTTGGCAGCATCGCGGCGTCGATCGCCACCTCACCCTTTTCGGCTGTCGCGCCGCTCTTCGCGCTCGGCAATATCGGCGAGGCGGCGCTGGCCGCGGGACTCATCCGCCGCTTCAACGTCCAGCGCAGCGCGTTCGACGGCGTGGCGTCGATCGGGTTGTTCGTCGTCGCCGCGGTGATCGTCGCGCCCCTGATCAGCGGCGCCGTGACATCGGCCGCGCTCGCCTGGTTCCTGCCGCTGGACCCACGCGCGACCTTGTTCGACTGGCAGTTGGGCCACGGCATCGGCAATCTCATCGCCACGCCGATCACGCTGCTGTTCACCCGGCGCGATGTCGATTGGCGGCGGTTCCACGCGCGGCATGGTGTGTGGCAGGCGATCGGCTGCACCGTGCTCGGCGCGGTCACGACCTTCGCCGTGTTCTACCAGAACAGCCTGCCGCTGCTGTTCCTGCCGATTGTGCCACTCATCGTTTCGACATTCGCGATGCAGCGTTTCGGCGCAGCGGGCGGGGTGCTGGTCATCGCGCTGGTCGGCGGCGTGATGACGCTGCACGGCGCGGGGCCGATCATGCTGATCCATGCCGGCGAGGCGGCGCGGCTGCAATTCTTCCAATTCTATCTCGCCGTGCTGTTCCTCACCGCGCTGCCGGTGTCGGCGACCTTGTGGCAGCAGGACCGGCTGCGCATCGCACTGGGCGAGAGCGAGGCGCGCTACCGCCTGCTCGCTGACAACGCCACCGACATCATGCTGACGCTCGCGCCAGACGGGGCGATCCGATTCGCCTCGCCGGCGGTGCGCGAACTGGGGCATTTCGACCCGGCCGAGCTGATCGGCGTCAACGCCGCGACGTTGGTCTATTTGCCCGATCGCGAGCGCGTCAGCGGCATGCACGTCGCCACGCTGCATGACCCCGACCAGACTTTCAGGGTGGAATATCGCGCGGTGCGCGCCGACGGCTCGCTCGGCTGGTTCGAGAGCAACATGCGCGCGGTGCGCGGTGCGGACGGCATGGTCGGGGCCGTGATCAGCGTGATCCGCGCGCTCGACGAGCGCAAGGAACGTGAGGCCGAACTGGAACGCGCCGCGACGACCGATCCGCTGACCGGCCTGCTCAACCGCGCCGCCTTTGGCCGCGTCGCCACCGAGGCGATGGCGGCGGCACGCAGCGGCACGCCGTCGACGCTGGCGATCCTCGATCTCGATCATTTCAAGGCGATCAACGACACCTGGGGCCACGGCGTGGGCGACAGTACGCTGCTGATGGTCGCCGATCTGCTCCGCGAGCATGTCCGCGGCAATGATGTCGTCGGTCGCATCGGCGGCGAGGAATTCGCCATCCTGTTCCGCGGCCTGGCGCATGGCGCGGCGGCACCGGTATGCGACCGGCTCCGCGTTCTGCTCGCCGAACAGCGCCTGTCCGGCAGCGACATCGGCGTCACGATGAGCGCGGGCCTCGCCGAATTGCACCCCGGTTTCGGGCTCGACCCGGTCTTCGAGGCGGCCGATCGCGCGCTGTATCGCGCCAAGGCGGCCGGGCGGAACCGGATTGCGGTGGAAAGCGATCCGCTGGGCGGATAGGGCGCGCGCATGAATACCCGCCCCGGCTTCGCCTTCTCCACCCGCCTCAAGGTCCGTTATGCCGAGATCGACGGCCAGAAGGTCGTCTTCAACTCGCGCTATCTCGAATATGCCGATGTCGCGGTCAGCGACTTCTGGGACTGGACGGGTATCGGCGAAGCGCTCGGTGCGGCATGGACGGATACCGAATTCCATGTCCGCCACACCGAGATCGATTATCTCAAACCCTTCACCTATGGCGACACGATCGAAGCGTTCGTCGCGGTGACGCGGCTCGGCAACTCCAGCCTGACGCAGCGCTTCGAACTATGTCACGCCGCAACGGGCGCGCTGCACACGGTGATCGAGATGGTGATCGTCAATGTCCACCTGCCATCGGGGCAGCCGGCGCCGATCGGACCCGAGGCGCGCGCATTTCTGGAAAAGCTGGTGGTTGGAACCGGCGCCTGATCAACTTCCGTGTTCCTGCGAAAGCAGGAACCCACAGCCACCAGCGGCCCGCGTGCGACCCCGTGCTCCTGCTTTCGCAGGAGCACGTACATGGCCAAAGATGGAATGAAGTCTGGAGGCTACTCCGCCGCCTTTGCTTCCGGCTCGGCGTGGCTGACATCCTCGCGCAGCGCCCAATGCATGTCATGCTTGGTCAGCACGCGACCATCCCATGAGGTCACCGCCACCGGCGCCACGGGGCGCATGTCGCGCGCATCCACCAGCACCGGACTCGCCGGCGTGCCGGTTTCCCAGCGCTCGCCCCATTGCCTGAGCGCGACCATCGTCGGCAGCAAGGCCATGCCCTTTTCGGTGAGGTTATATTCGATCTTGCGCCGATCGTCGGGCATCGCCTCACGGGTGAGAATGCCATGCTCGACCAGCCGCGCCAGGCGGTTGGCCAGGATGTTGCGCGCAATGCCCAGCTCGGACTGGAATTCCTCGAAATGGTGCAGGCCGTTGAACGCCGCGCGCAGGATCATGAATGACCAGCGTTCACCCATCGCCTCCAGCGCCGCCGGCAGGCTGCACTTGACCAGTTCGCGCAAGGGCTCGCGGAGTTTTTCGTCCATCAATCCTCTACCCATATCATCAGCCTATCGCATTTTTTGTCGTCATGGGAATGAAATATAAGTTTCTAGTTGCAACTCGCAACCTAACCTACTAGGTAGTGATTCGCAACTGAATAAACAGGAGGTCCCCATGATCCGTTTCACCGCTCTCGCCGCCGCCGCACTCACCACCGCAGCGCTGCTCTCGCCGATCGCCGCCGACGCCCAGGGCCCGGCCGGCTTCTATGTCGCCACCCCGGTCGCCAAGCCGGCCAGCGCGACGATCATCACCAACGCGACCCTGTGGACTTGGCAGGACACCGCGTTCACCGCCAACCATGCGCCTGAGCGTCCCAACATCCTGTGCGAGCTGGTCGTCAAGCGCGTCGGTGCGCTGACCAGCTTCTCAGCCGGCGGCAAGGCGTTCGACGCCGATGCCCTCGCCAAGTGCAACGCCCGCGCCAAGTAATCGCCGCAAGATCCTCGTCCCCGAGGCTCGACTGAGCCCTCTCCGCCACAAGTGGAGGGGGCTTTTTTCGCGCCTGAAAGCCCAAACTTGTTGCAAAGCAACAGGATCGCACGCCAAGTTGAACCTGTGTTACGTCAATATGAACTCGTCGATCGGGTCCTGAGCTACGATCCCAATGCCGACGAGGCGCTGCTCAACCGCGCCTATGTCTTTTCATTACAGGCACATGGCAGCCAGAAACGCGCCTCGGGCGATCCTTATTTCAGCCACCCGATCGAGGTCGCCGGCATCCTGACCGACCTCCATCTCGACGACGAGACGATCGCCACCGCGATTTTGCACGACACGGTCGAGGACACCGTCGCCACGCCGGAAGAGATCGAGCGCGTGTTCGGGCCGAGCGTCGCGCGGCTGGTCGACGGCGTCACCAAGCTGTCCAAGATCGAGGCGCAGACCGAGAGCGAGCGCGCCGCGGAGAATCTGCGCAAGTTCCTGCTCGCCATGTCGGACGACATCCGCGTGCTGCTGTTCAAGCTCGCCGACCGGCTGCACAATATGCGCACGCTGCATCACATCCCCAATCCCGACAAGCGCCGGCGCATCGCGCGCGAGACGATGGACATCTACGCCCCCCTCGCCGAGCGGATCGGCATGTACGAGTTCATGAAGGAGATGCAGACGCTCGCCTTCAAGGAGCTCGAGCCCGAGGCGTTCGAATCGATCGACAAGCGCCTCACCCAGTTGAAGGAAGGCGGCGGCGACCGCATCGCCAAGATCGGTTCGGGCCTGAAACTGCTGCTGTCGCGCGCCGGCATCGAGGCCGACATATCGGGGCGCGAGAAGCACCCTTATTCGATCTGGAAGAAGATGGCCGAGCGGCACATCAGCTTCGAGCAGCTCAGTGACATCATGGCGTTTCGCGCGATCGTGCCGAGCGAAGAGGATTGCTACCGCGCGCTGGGCATCATCCACCGGCGCTGGCCGATGGTCCCGGGGCGCTTCAAGGACTATATCTCGACGCCCAAGCGCAACGGCTATCGCTCGCTGCACACGAGCGTGATCCACGCCGACAATACCCGCGTCGAGATTCAGATCCGCACCCAGGAAATGCATGAAGAGGCCGAGCTCGGCCTCGCCGCACACTGGGCCTATAAGCAGGATAAGGTGCGCCCGGAGACGCAGGTGTCGTGGATCCGCGACCTGGTCGAGATCCTCGACCATGCCGAGAGCCCGGAAGAGCTACTCGAACATACCCGCATGGCGATGTACCAGGACCGCATCTTCGCCTTCACCCCCAAGGGCGAGCTGCATCAGCTGCCCAAGGGCGCGACGCCGATCGACTTCGCCTATGCCGTGCATACCGATCTTGGCGACCAGGCGGTCGGCGCCAAGATCAACGGCCGCGTCGTGCCGCTGCGCACCGAGATCATCAACGGCGATCAGGTGCAAATCCTGCGCTCCAAGGCGCAGGTGCCGCAGGCGGCATGGCTCAACTTCGCGATCACGGGCAAGGCGCGCGCCTCGATCCGCCGTTTCCTGCGCGCCAAGGAGCGTGAGGAGACCCAGAAGCTCGGCCGCAAGCTCTATGACGATATCGTCGCGCGGCTGCCGGTGCCGATCGGCCCGGAAGCGCTCAAGGCCGCGCTGAAGAAATTGAAACTCCCCGACGAAGCCGCGCTGCTCGAGGCCGTCGCCCGCCGCCGCATCGCCGATGCCGATGTGATGGAGGCGTTGATCCCCGGCACCGGTGCGCAGGCTGGCGCGGCCGAACGCGCCATGCCGCAACAGGCCGGCGCGATCTCGATTCGCGGCCTCGCCCGCGGCGTCGCCTTTGACCTCGCCGAATGCTGCCACCCCGTGCCCGGCGACCGCATCGTCGGCCTGCGCCGCCCGAATGAGGGGATCGAGGTCCATACCATCGACTGCCCGTCGCTCGCCGACAGCGACGACGCCGACTGGGTCGATCTGTCCTGGGGTGACAAGGCGGAAGGCGCCACCGCGCGCATCGCCGTGGGCGTGAAGAACGAACCCGGCACGCTCGGCGTGATCGCCACGATTATCGGCCAGCAGCGCGCCAACATCGTCAACATGCGCCTCGACAGCCGCGACGACGCCTTTCACACCAACACGATCGATGTCGAGGTCCACGACCTGCAGCATCTCAGCAGGCTGATGACCGCGTTGCGCGCGGCGGATGCGGTCAATAACGTCGAGCGGATCTAGGCTTTTACAAGCGGCCCATGCGGCGTCGAGACGCATTTGAGGAATAGCCGCTCCTCGCGACGAATGAACTGCTCACGCTTGGCAAAAGCGAAATTCTCCCGCCCGACGGGGTCGTCACGCAGCCGCGCGCGATATGCCTGATAGGCGGCTAGATCCTCGATATCGTACAGCGAATAGGCGCGCGTCGCCGAGCCCTCATGCGGGGCGTAATAGCCGATCAGATCGGCGCCGCAGCGCGGGATCGCTTGGCCCCAGGCGCGGGCATATTCGGCGAACGCCTCGGTCTTGAACGGGTCGATCTCGTAGCGGATCAGGCAGGTGATCATCATGGTCCTCCATCATCGGGTCGGACCAGCCTAACCGATCGCCCCATGACGATGCTTCGCTCATGGCCGAAGCATGCGCGGCTGCCCGCGCAATCTCCCCATGACGGATGCGACGCTTGTCGCTAAACAGCCGCGCCATGCACCGTCCCCAGCTCTCCGTCGTCGTCCCCTGCTATAATGAGGCCGCCTGTCTCGAACTGCTCCACGCCCGGGTGTCGGGCGCGGCGAAGGCGGCGGTCGGCGAGGATTACGAAATCCTGTTCATCAACGACGGCTCGCGCGACGACAGCTGGGCGGTCATGCAGCGCATCGCGGCCAACGACCCGCGCCTCATCGCGATCAACCTGTCGCGCAACCATGGCCACCAGCTCGCGCTGACCGCCGGGCTCGATCTGTGCGCCGGCAAGCAGATCCTGATCATCGACGCCGATTTGCAGGATCCGCCCGAACTGCTGACCGACATGCGCGCGACGATGGTCGAGCAGCAGGCCGATGTGGTCTATGCCGTGCGCCGCAAACGCGCCGGCGAAACGATCTTCAAGAAGATGACCGCGGCGCTGTTCTACCGCATGCTCGACCGGCTGACCGACACGCCGATCCCGCTCGATACCGGCGATTTCCGCCTGATGAGCCGCCGTGCGCTCGACGCCTTTCTGTCGCTGCCTGAACAGGCGCGCTTCATCCGCGGCATGGTCGCCTGGATCGGTTTCCGCCAGGTGCCGTTCGCCTATGACCGCGCCGAGCGCCATGCCGGCGAGACCAACTACCCGCTGTCGAAGATGCTGCGCCTCGCCTTCGATGCCGTCACCGGCTTCTCGACCGCGCCGCTACGCTTCGCCAGCCATGCCGGCCTCGCACTGACCGGCGCGACCTGCCTGTTGCTGCTCTACATCGCTTACGGCTTCTTCTTCGGCCATCCGGTGCAGGGCTGGACCTCGACCATGCTCGTCGTCGTGGTGCTCGGCGCGGTGCAGATGTTCGTGCTCGGCATGATCGGCGAATATCTCGGCCGGCTCTACGTCGAATCGAAGCGCCGCCCGCTCTACCTCGTCGGCGACGTGGTCGGCCCGGTGCAGGGCCATGCCACCCTTGGTTACAATGCGGCGGAGATCGATCCGGGCGACAACGGCGAAACCAGCGTCACGATCGACACGCCCGGCGACATCGGCACCCGCCCGAGCAGGTGACGCTCGGCGCGGAAGATGCGCTCGAAGATCGCGTTGAGGAACGGCGGCGGCGGTGAATCGTCGCTATCGTCCTTGCCCGTCATCCGCCCGACGATGCGCGCCGCGGCGGCGAGCGGAAACAGCAGCGAGTTGAAATACCGCAGGCCGTTGTGGCGCAGGCCCGCCTTGGCGATCGCTGCGGCGAGCGTGTTCTTGGAATAGCGCCGATGGTGGTGGTTGACGACATCATGCGCGCTCCACAACCATTGATGCGCCGGCACCGTGACGAGGATCTTGCCGCCCGGCGCGAGGCAGGCGGCCATCGCCTTCAGCGCGCCGATATCGTCCTCGATATGCTCGACCACATCGAGCACCGCGATCAGGTCGTAAGCCCCTCGCGGTACGTCGGGCAGCATCGGCAGTGGCGAGGCGCTGACGGGTTTACCGAGCCGCGCACTGGCGATCTCGCGCGCCGCCGGGTCGATCTCGATCGCGTCGATCGTACCGAAAGCGCCGAGCATCGGCAGATTATGCCCCGTGCCACAACCGATCTCGAGGATCTTCGCATTGACCGGCAGCTTGCCCTCGCGGGTCAGGTAATCGGCAAGGATGTCGCGCCGCGCGCGGTACCACCAATGCGTCGAATCATGCGCCGCCATCCGGTCATAGACAATGCGGTCCATCAGATTTTGGCCATGGCTCAGCCGAAAACCCATTGCCGATTGAGCGCGAAGGTCGCGACCGGAATGACGGTGAAGGCCGGGATCAGCGCCACCCACGCCGCACCGTGGAACAGCGGCCCGGTGATGATCCAGGTGAAGGCAAGGTTGAGCAGCAACCCGAAGCCCTGGACGAGCACGAACTTCACATGCTGCTTGCCGCTGGTATCGCGCGTGCCGTGGCCCTTGAAGCTCCATGCGCTGTGCAGAAAAAAGCCCGCCGTCACCGCCACGGCGAAGGCGAAGGGTACCGCGAACACGGCATGACTGCCGGTGAATACCCGTGCCGTGAGCGGCAGATAGACCGCCGAGTAGATCGCACTGGAAATCGCCCCGGCAATGCCGAAGCGGATCAGCTGGCCGAGCATACCGCTCGCCCGCATCTGTTCAACCTGTCGAAGAATTGCCGTCACACCTGCCTTGCCCTTTGCGGGGGTGCCAGTAGAGGGAATCGCACGGGAGTGAAACCGGATTGTTCCGGTGGCATGGGACGGGGCGCTTGCAGGACATTCCAGATCAATCGCCGCCAGCCCGGCAACTCCCCTTCGTCGGCGAGCTGGAGCAGGACTGGCTCAAGCTGACGCTGCTCGCCTGGGCCATCATCGCCACCTTCTACGTGTACGCCCGCTGGAACGGAATCCAGTGGTTGTCGCTCGGTGACACCGACGACAATATGCGGCTGATGCAGGTCCGCGCGCTGCTCGATGGACAGGGCTGGTATGATCTGCGCAATTACCGGCTCAACCCGCCGCAAGGGCTCGACGTGCATTGGAGCCGCATCGTCGACCTGCCGATCGCCGGCCTCATCCTTATCCTCAAACCCTTTTTTGGCACCGCCGAGGCCGAGCGGCTTGCCTGCGGCATCGCGCCCTTGCTGCCGCTGAGTCTCGCGATGCTCGGCGTCGCCGCCACCGCGCGGCGCCTGGTCGACAAACTCGCCTGGCCGCTCGCCATCGTCTTCCTGATCTGTTGCAGCGTGACGATGCTGATGTTCATGCCCGATCGCATCGATCATCATGGCTGGCAGCTGGCGATGCTCAGCCTGACCGTCGCCGGGCTGTGCGACACCAGCGCGATGCGCGGCGGCGCGATCGTCGGCCTCTCCACCGCCGTGTCGCTGTCGATCGGGCTGGAGATGCTGCCCTATGCCGCGATGGCCGGGGCGATCATCGCGCTGCGCTGGGTGTGGGACCGCGCCGAAGCGCCCCGCCTCACCGTCTACGCTCTGACGCTGGCCGGCGGCACCAGCATCGGCTTCGCGCTGTTCGCCTCCTGGGCCAATCGCGTGCCCCGCTGCGACGCGCTGACCCCAGTGTGGCTGTCGGTGATGGTCGCCGCCGGGCTGTTCCTCTATCTGCTCGCCCGCCTCAACCCGGCACGCCGCGAAGTCCGCCTCGGCCTCGCAATCCTCGCCGGCGCGGCGATCGGCGCGGGTTTCGCGTTGGTCTTCCCGCAATGCCTCGGCCGGCCCGAACAGGTCTCGCCCGAACTGGCACGCATCTGGCTCAACAATGTGCGCGAAGCCAAGCCGATCTACCAGCACCCGTTCCGCACCGCCTTCCCGATCGTCGTGCTGCCGGTGATCGGCCTGCTCGGCGCGCTGCTCGCGACATGGCGCGCGCGCCATACGCCGCGCCTGATCGGCTGGGCGGCAGTGTCGCTGTTCGGCACCTTCGCCGCCGCGATGCTGTTGTGGCAGGCGCGCGCCGGCCCGGCGGCGCAGCTCCTCGCCGTGCCCGGCGTTACCGCGCTCGCTTGGATCGTCCTGCCCTGGTGCCTCAGGAGCAAGTTCGTGCTGGTGCGCGTGTTCGGCACGGTGCTGGCCTTCGTCACCGTCTCCGGCTTGTTTGCCGGCCTCGTGTTCACGCCGTTCAACGTCCGGCTCTTCGGGCATAATTTCGGCTACCAGCCGCCCGACAAGCCCAGTGCCTTCGTCCAGCGCGTCAACAATGCCAGCGGCCGCTGCCCGACCATTCCTGCGCTCCAGCCGCTCGACAAGCTGCCGCCACAGACCATCTTCACCTTCGTCGATCTCGGCCCGCGCCTCGTCGTGGTGACGCATCACAATGCCATTGCCGGCCCCTATCACCGCAACGGCGATGCCATCCTCGACGTGCAGCACGCCTTTTCAGGGAGCGCCGACCAGTTCCGCGCCATCGCGAAGCGCCACGGCGCGACCCTGTTGCTGACCTGCCCCAACATGTCGGAATCGACGGTCTATCGCGCGCGCAACCCGGGCGGCTTCTACGATCAGCTCGCCCGCGACAAGATCCCGGCCTGGCTCGAGCCCGTGCCGCTGCCGGACAAGTCACCGCTGCGGCTGTGGCGGATCCACTATTGAGCGCCGAGATGACGGATCGGCCCAACATCCTGATGATCGCACCGATGCCGGCGGGCGTGATCGACGCGCTGGATGACGCCTTCACGCTTCATCGTTTGTGGCTTGAGGCCGACAAGGACCGCTTCCTGCGCGAGACCGGGCCGCGCATCCGCGGGCTGGCGGCGAGCACGCTTGCCGGCCCGCTCACCGGTGACGTGCTCGACCGGTTGCCGGCGCTGGAGGTCATCGCCAATTTCGGCGTCGGCTACGACAATATCGACGCCGTCGAGGCGGCACGTCGCGGCGTGATCGTGACCAACACGCCGGGCGTGCTCGACGATGAGGTCGCCGACCTGACGATCGGCCTGCTGCTGGCGACGATCCGCCAGATCCCCCAGGCCGAGCAGCATGTGCGCCAGTGTCGCTGGCTGGGCGGGCCCTTCCCGCTCTCGCCAACGCTACGCGGCCGCCGCATCGGTATCGTCGGCATGGGCCAGATTGGCCAGGCGATCGCGCACCGGCTGGAGGGCTTCGGTGTCGGTATCGCCTATCACAGCCGCCGCGCGGCCGACGGGGTACCCTATGACTATCACCCGACGCTGCTCGGCCTCGCCGAAGCCAGCAACGTGCTGATCGTCATCGTACCCGGAACACCCGCCACGCACCACATGATCGACAAGCCAGTGCTCGAAGCGCTGGGCCGCGATGGCGTATTGATCAACGTCGCCCGGGGCAGCGTGGTCGATCAGGACGCGCTGATCGCGGCGCTGGCATCCGGCACGATCCTGTCGGCCGGGCTCGATGTCTATGCCGACGAACCGCGCGTGCCGCAGGCGCTGATCGATATGCCGCAGGTCGTGCTGCTGCCGCATATCGGCTCCGCCTCGGTTCACACCCGCGATGCGATGGGCGCGCTGGTGGTGGAGAATCTTGTACGCTGGTTCGGCGAGCGGCGGCCCCTGACCCCGGTTGCGGAATCGGCGCCGCTGGTAAAAGGCACCTAGCGCCCGCCCGACATCGTGCTCCTGCGAAAGCAGGAGCCCAGGACCACAAGCGCTGCGCGCCGAACCCTAGACTCCTGCTTTCGCAGGAGAACACCCATTGGGGGGCGACCTCGTCTCACCTGAGACCGCCCCCGTCCCCTTACGGATGGATCGACGCGAACACGATGTCGGCAAAACCCGGCGCGGTGTCCTTGCGCGCCCAGTCGCGCTGAAGCTCGCAGGCCAGCTGGATCCAACTGATCGGCTGTGCCCCGGCCTGGACGATCCGATCGAGCCCGGCGCGGTGCGCCTCGACCGAGGTGCCGGCAACGGCATCGACCACGGGATAGACCTCGAAACCCTCGCGCAGCGCGTCGAGCGCCGGAAAGACCAGGCAGACCTCGGTCCACAGCGCGACCATGATCAGTTTCTTGCGCCCGGTCGCCTTCACCGCCGCGACGAAGTCGACATCTTCCCAGGCATTGATCGAGGTCCGGTCGATCGGCACGATATCGGGCAGCACATCGGTCAGTTGATGGACCGTCGGCTGGTTGAGGCCGGTGTCGACATTGACGGTCGAAAGCACGGTCGGCAGGCCGTAGAGTTTGGCGGCTCTCGCCACCGCCACGACATTGGCAAGCAGCAGGCGACGCTCCATCGAGACGATCGAGGCGACCTGGACCGGCTGGAAGTCGATGATCACCAGCGCGGCATTTTGCGGAGTGAGCAGGGCGTCGGCGCGTGGATCGCGGATGGTGAGCGGTGAGGTCATGGCAAGGTTCCTTTCGAGGTTGTGGAGCGGGCGCGCGGAGTCGTGGCCGGGCGCCCGCCGGCATGAAGTCGATGCTTGTCGAAATTAGCGGTCCGTCAGGGACGCGGCGCGTTGGCCGGGTCGACATAGGTCGTGCTGGTCGGGCCGGTGCCGGAGATATAGACCACCGCCGGCATATCCCCGGTCATCGCGAAATGCGGCGCGCCGGCCGGTTCGGTGTAGAAGCTACCCGGCGGCAGGGGCTTGAGCGCCGCGTCGGTCGCGGTCGCGCCATAACCGAGATACCATTGGCCGGAGACGACCACGGCGCTGCGATCGTCGCGATGGTCGTGCGCCGCGATCCGGGTGTGCGCGGGCACGCGGATCATGATCGTATAGGGTCCGGCCTTGCCCGGGTCGCCCGCCAGCACGATGCTCTGGATACCGGCTACGCCGGACGTTCCCGCGCCCGGCCCGGCCTTGCCCATCGCCGCGATCTCGTCCGGCGTCAGCCGGGTCTGCACCTCCTGCGCAAAGGCCCCGGCCGCATCGGCCAGCAGCATCAGCGCGACGAGGCGAAGCGTGATGGTTGCCCGCCAGTTCACTTGCCGTCCTCCAGAAAAGCCTGGACCATGGCGACGGTCGCGGCGGGCTGCTCTTCCATCAGCCAATGGCCCGAATCCGCGATCACGCCCTGCGTCACATCGGTCGCGGCGGCGCGCATCACGGTCGCCATCATCGGGCCGAACGACTTGGCGCCGCCGATCGCCAGCATCGGCATGGTCAGCTTGTGCCCGGCCGCCAGCCAGGCGCGGTTGTCGATCGCATCCTGGTCGAACGCGGCGAACTGGGCGAAGCCGGAATGCATGCCGCCCGGCAGCGCGTAGAGTTTGGCATAATGCTGCCGCGAAGCCTCGTCGAAACGCTTCGGGTCGGCGGAGAACTCGTTCCAGAAGCGATCGAGATAGATGCGCTCGCGGCCCGCCACCAGCCGCTCCATGTCAGGCCCGCCAAAGCGGAAATGCCACAGCAGCGGGTTTTTGAGGATTTCGTCCCACGGGCCGACGCCCGGGACCGGTGCGTCGAGCAGCACGAACTTCGTCACCCGGTCGGGCATCTGTGTCGCCAGCGCGAAACCGACCATATTGCCGATATCGTGCGTGACCAGCGCGAAGCGGTCGACGTGCAACTGCGCCAGGATGCCGGCGATATCGCGCGCCTGGGTCGCCTTGTCATAGCCGCCGGCGGGATGGGACGAGAGGCCCATGCCGCGCAGGTCCGGCACGATGACGGTGTGGTTGGCCATCAACGCGGTCGCCAGCGGTGTCCACATGTCGCCACTCTCGCCATAGCCATGGAGCAACACGACCGCGGGACCATGGCCGCCGACGCGGACGAACAGGCTGGTGCCGTTGGTGGCGACGGCCTCGGTCTTGAAGCTCGCGGGGTAAGGCTGGACGTCGGCCAGCGCCGGCGTGACCAACAGCAGCGCACCGATCGACGCGCCGAGCAGGATGGGGGCAAGCGAGGTGAGTTTTCTCATGACAGGCACTCCAGAAGGTCGGGGACTCGACCGATGACCCAAGCATGACAGCAAAAATGAACATGTAAATACCTTTTTTGAACGAATGATCAGTTTCCTTTGTCTGATGATTGTGCTTTAGGGGTGGCGAAAGGTCGAATCACGTCATGAAACCCAAAACACAGCGCCATGCCGAGGCCACCGGCGACAGCTCCGCCCGCGAGCGGATCCTCAAGACGGCCGAGCAGATGTTCGCCGAACTGGGCTTCGAAGGCGCATCGCTGCGCCAGATCGCGGTCAATGCCGATGTGCCGGTCGCGCTGGTCAGCTATCATTTCAAGAACAAGCTCGGTCTCTATCGCGAGGTGTTCCGCGTGCGCGATCCCAATACCGGCGCGCAGCGCATGGCCGGGCTGGCGCTGGCCGAGATGGAGGACGACCCCGACCGTCGTCTCGAGATGATCCTCAAGGCGGCGCTGATGCCGATGCTGTCGCTGCGCAAGATCGCGGGCAGCGCCAATTTCGGCGTGCTGCTGGCGCGCGAGGCGACCGACCCCAAGGCGGCCGAACGCGGGGTCATCCAGGACGCCTTCGATCCCACCGCGCGCGCGACGATCGCCGCGCTGAAACGCGCGCTGCCGGATCGCAGCGAGGCGGAGATCGTCTGGGCGTTCCAGATGATGATCGGCACGATGCTCTACATCATGGCCGACAACGGCCGCAGCGCGCATCTCAGCAACGGTGCCTGCGATCCCGAGGATGTCGACGCGACGATGCGCTATATCCTGCCGCTGCTGATGCGCGGCATGCGGGGGGCGTGACGGACTGACCCGAGTCGCGGCGGCGGCGCCCAGCCGCTGCGCGGCGTTCAGCCCGCCTTCGCCTCGCCGGCCGAGCCGAGCACCGTCCGCCACGGCTTTGCCAGTCCGTGATAGAGCCGCTCCTTGCAGACCAGCGACGATACGGCGTGCGCGATCAGCGCCGCGAGGAACAAGGGCAGGATCAGCCCGCGGCTCGCCGTTGCCTCGACAATGATGATCACGGCCGTCAGAGGTGCGCGCACGACGCCGGTGAAATAGGCGACCATGCCGAGCAGGACGACCGCACCGCCCGGGTCACCGGGAAACAGCGGCCTGAGCAGCGCGCCAAGCCCGGCGCCGGTCGCGAGCGACGGGGCGAAAATCCCGCCGGGAAGCCCCGACGAGGCGGTCGCCAGCGTCGTCGCGAACTTGGCCGGGCCAAACCAGTAAGGCGCATTGGTACCATCGATGATGGCGTGCGCGGCGGAATAACCGGTTCCCCAGGTAAGACCGGTGGCGACACCCGTCACCGCCACAAGGACACCGCATAGCAGCGCCCAGATGACCGGTCGGCCCTTCAAGACCGGCAGCCAGCGATCACGCGCCGGGCCGATGTTCAGCATGGCGCGCGCGAACAGCCCGCCGCTCAGGCCGCCAAGCACACCGGCCACGGGCGCCACACGCAGCACCGCCCCGACCTGCATATGCTCACCCACCGCGCCGAAATAGACATAGTCGCCAGCCAGCCCGAGGCTGACGATGCCGGCGATCAGGATGGTGGTCATGACGAGCAGGGCGACGCGCTGCTCATAGGCATCGGCCAGTTCCTCGATCGCAAAGGTAACGCCCGCCAGCGGCGTGTTGAACGCCGCCGCCACGCCCGCCGCGCCGCCGGCGATGATCATCGAGGCGCGGATCGGCGCGCGAAACAGGCGCGAATACCAGCCCAGGATCGCCGCCGATATCTGCACCGTCGGCCCCTCGCGACCGACCGATGCACCGCACAGCAGGGCGACGATGGTAAAGGCGCCCTTGAACGCCGCCGCCTTGAGCGAGAGCAGCGTGCGCAGCGATTCTTTGGGGTCATGCGTGGCCGCGATGACCTGCGGGATGCCCGAGCCGGCCGTTTCCGGGGCGATCCGGCGGGTCATCCAGGCGATGCCGGCAAAGCCGAGCGGTGTCACGATGAGCGGCAGCCACCAGTTCGATCGGACGGCATGGTCGAACAGCGACGTCGCGCGATCGGCGAGTCGTGCGAACAACAGGGCGGCAAGCCCGATCGAAACCGCGCCGACGCCCATCGCCATGCGCCGTCGCCACACCGCCGAGGCCGGTCCATGCCGTCGCAACAAGACACGCCAGCGGCGGTTGAGCGGAAGTCTCATAGGGCGGGCGTCCTAGCCGGTCGCATGGCGGGCGCCATGCCGCGCGTTACGTTAGCGACCCTCACCCCAGGCTGATCCGCACCCCGTCGATCACGAACTGCACCGCCAGCGCCGCCAGCAGCACCCCGAGCAGCCGCGTGATCACCGCTTCGATCTTGGCCCCCAGCACACGCATGATCGGCCCCGCCGCGAGCAACGCGGCCAGCGTCAGCAGCAGGATCGTCAGCAGCGCGGCGAGCACCACCACGACATTCTCCACGCCGTGGTTGCGGCTCATCATCAGCATCACGCTGGCGATCGAGCCGGGGCCGGCGATCATCGGCATCGCCATCGGGAAGATCGACACATCTTCCACTTCGGGCGTGGCGGCGATCTTGGCGGCGCGGTCCTCGCGGCGTTCGGTGCGTTTCTCGAACACCATTTCCAGCGCGATCAGGAACAGCATGATGCCGCCGGCGATGCGGAAACTCGCCAGGCTGATGCCCAGCGCGCGCAGCAACGTCTCGCCGAACGCGGCGAACACGAACAGGATGATCGAGGCGACGAACACCGCCCGCACCGCCATCGAGCGGCGATGCGCCGGCGTCGCGCCCGCCGACAGCCCGGCATAGATCGGCGCGCAGCCCGGCGGATCGATCACCACGAAGAAGGTGATAAGTGAGGAGATGTAGAGTTCGAGCATCAGCGGTTGGGCGGCGAGCCGGCGATCTGGTCGTCGATCACGCTGCGCAGCTTGTGTCCATCCCATATCGAGGCGGAGAAGGCGCGTTCTCCGCTCGGGCTGACCGTCCAGCTCCAGAACAGGGTGCCGTCAGCAGACCGCCCCTCTCCGACGATATCGCCCGGGCTCTCGACTTTCACGCCGAGCGCCCTGCCTCGTTCGAGGCAAGTGGCGGTCTTCGCTACCAGCGTTGCTGGACGATCACGCGGAATCTTCAGCGTGTCGCCGCCATCGACAATCCACTTCCAGCCGCCATCGGCCTGTCGCTGCCAGACGGTCGAGAAATAGCCGACGGTGCCATCAGGCCGCTTCCAGCCCCCCGTGTTGACGGCAATACTGCCATCGCAGGAAAGAAAACTCGCGGTCGGCCACCAGTCGATCGCCTTGGCCGGGTCGTGCCGATCCTTCAGAAAGGCCTGCACCTTTACCGGTTGCGGCACGAACATCGTGGCATCGTCTGCCGCCCATTTGCGGAAGGCGGTCCACTGGCCGAGCGCCTGCGCATCCGCGGCGAAGGCGCGTTCCGCCTCGATCGGCGTGGTCGCTGCCGCTGGCGCCGCGGCCAGCATGAGCAACCACGACAACATCAGATCGCGCCCTTGTCGTAAGGCACACGTGCGCTGCGGTGCGCCGACAGCAAGGTATTGCGCAACAGGCAGGCGATGGTCATCGGCCCGACCCCGCCCGGCACCGGGGTGATCGCCCCGGCAACGCTGGCCGCGCCGGCGAAATCGACGTCACCGACCAGCCCATCCTCGGTGCGGTTGATGCCGACATCGATCACGGTGGCGCCGGGCTTGATCCATTCGCCCTTGATCATCCCGGGCTGGCCGACCGCCGCGACGACGATATCGGCCCGCTTCACCACGCTCGACAGGTCGCGCGTCCTGGAATGCGCCACCGTCACGGTGCAGCTCTCGCGAATCAGCAATTGCGCCATCGGCTTGCCGACGATGTTCG
>NZ_JAQGLG010000235.1 GCF_028292965.1 Sphingomonas bacterium
CCAGCCCGCTCCCCCACCCGGCCTCCCACACGGTATCCTCGATGGGAGGCCGGGTGGGGGCGCGGGCTGGTGCGGCGGCCCAGCGCAGCGCGACAAGACACAGCCAGCGCGGCGCCGACGATCTGAATAAAGCGGAGCATCTTGATGGCTTTCATCAGAAGGGGCTGACCATGGAGAAGAAGCGGCCGAGCCAGCCCTGGCGGCTGGCGCGGGCGACGTCGCCCTTGCCGGTGTAAGCGATCTGCGCATCGGCCACGCGGGTCGACAGCACGCGGTTGTCGGCGTCGATATCGGCGGTGCGGACAAGGCCGCGGATCTGCACGAACTCGTCGCCGCGGTTGAGCGTGACGCGCTTCTGGCCCTGGACCAGCATGGTGCCGTTGGGGAACACTTTGGCGACCGTGACGCTGACTTCGCCGGTGAGCGAATTGGCCTGGTCGGTGGCGCCGCTGCCTTTGAAATTGCGCGTCGTGCTGGCCGAGGCATCGGTCGGCTTGAACAGCGACAACAGGCCCGTGGAGGGCGGCGTGATGCTGAGCCCACCGACCGAATCGAGCGTCGAGGTAGCCGATTTGGAGGCAGCGGTGCGCTCGACCAGCACGATGGTCAGCGGATCGCCGACGCGGCGTGCGCGCGAGCCTTCGTACAAGGCGGCATAGCCGGCCTCGATCTGGAAGATCGAACCATTGGCGGGCGGCGGTGGCGGGGTCGGTTCGGGCTGCACGGCCGAGAAATCGACCGCCGGCTTCTTCTTGCCGAGCAGGCCAGCCTCGGCACCGCGCGGCGCGACGGCACCGGCGAGCAAGGCGAAGGTGGCGACACCGATGAGGTATTTGTGCGTCACATTCACCTCAGATGTTCTGATTGACATATTTGAGCATGTCGTCGGTGGCGGTGATCATCTTCGAGTTCACCTCATAGGCGCGCTGGCATTCGATCATGTCGACCAGCTCCTCGACGACATTGACGTTGGAGGATTCGAGCATGCCCTGGCGGATGTTGCCGCGGCCATCCTGCCCGGCGATGCCGAGATTGGCCGCGCCCGAAGAGGCGGTCTCGACGAGATAATTGTCGCCGGTCGACTGCAGCCCGGCCGAATTGGCGAAGCTGGCGACCTGGATCTGGCCGACTTGGGTCGGGGTGGTCTGGCCGGCGACGGAGGCCGAGACGGTGCCGTCGGTACCGACAGTGATGCTGGTCGTCCCTTCCGGCACGGTGATGCCCGGCTGGACCTGATACCCTTCCGAGGTGACCAGCAGGCCTTCGGGCGAGCGCGAGAAATTGCCCGCCCGCGTATAGCCCAGCTGCCCCCCCGGCAGCTGGACCTGGAAATAACCGTCGCCGTCGAGCGCCATGTCGAGCGAGTTGCCCGTGGTCTGCATCGCGCCCTGGGTAGCGATCCGGGCCGTGCCCTGGATGCGCACGCCGGTGCCGAGGCTGAGCCCGGTGGCGTATTTGCTTTCCGCCGTGCTCGGTGCGCCCGGCGCAGTGACCGTCTGATAGGCCAGGGTCTCGAACGCCGCGCGATCACGCTTGTACGCCGTCGTATTGACGTTCGCGAGGTTGTTCGAGATCACGCGCATGCGCATGTCCTGGGCGTCGAGCCCGGTGCGCGCGATATGCATGGCTGCACTGGTCATCGTCTTGTTCCCTTATGCCTGTTGCACGCGCATCACGGATGCGGCGCTCTCGTCCATGTCCTTGGCCTGCTTCATCAGATTGGCCTGGACTTCATAGCTGCGCTGGTTCTCGATCATGTCGACCAGCGCCTGTGTCATGTTGACGTTGGAGCCTTCGAGCGCCCCACCCTCGACCTTGCCATCGAGATCTTCCGGCAGCACACCGCCGCCGCGAACGTGGAGCAGATTGTCGAGCCCCTTGACCGTGGTCGTGCCCTTGGGGCTGACCAGCTTCAATTTGTCGATCACCTGCGGGGTCTTGTCGCCACCCTGCGGCACGATCGAGATCGAGCCGTCGGCGGCGATCGCGACGCTGGAGGCCGGCGGCACGGTGATGGGGCCCCCCGACCCCATCACCGGGAAACCGTCGCCGGTTTCCAGCACGCCCGTGGGGGAGATCTGAAGATCCCCGCGCCGCGTATAGGCTTCGGTTCCGTCGGTAGCCTGCACCGCGAGCCAAGAATCGCCGGTGATGGCGACGTCGAGCGGACGGCCGGTCTGCATGATCGCGCCGGGGCGGCGATCGGCATCGACCACTTCCTCGGATGCCGGAGTCCGCGTGTTCAGGCCGTCGCCGTTCACCTGCAACCGGTCGAACACCACGCGATCCGCCCGAAAGCCGATCGTCGAGGCATTGGCCATGTTGTTGGCGATCGCAGCCTGCGCCGCCATGTGCGCCTTGAGGCCTGTCGCCGCGGTGTAAACCAGCTTGTCCATTCAGATGCTCCGGGTCGTGCCGATCAATGGCCCATGTTGAAGATGGTCTGCGAAATCTGGTTCGCGGTATCGAGCGCCTTGGCATTGGCCTGGAAGTTGCGCTGCGCGGCGATCAGATCGACCAGTTCCTCGGTGATATCGACGTTCGATCCCTCGACCGTGCCCGACATCAGCGAGCCGAAGCCGTTCTCGTTGGCGGCGCCCATCGTCGCCTGGCCGGAAATGCCGCTGGCCGACCAATAGCTGTTGCCGAGCTGACGGAGACCAGTCGGGTTGGCGAAGTTGGCGAGCGCGACCTTGCCGAGCGCGAGCGTATCGCCGTTCGAAAAATTGGCCTTGACCACGCCCGATTCGTCGACCGTCACGCCGGCAAGCTCGCCAACCGACTTGCCGTCCTGGCTGCGTGAGGCGACCGAGAAGGTGGTCGAGCGCGCGGTCGAGCCGGCCAGGTCGAGCGCGACAGTCTGCGCGGCGCCGCCGGTAACCGGGGTGAAGCTGTCATAGCTGACCGGCGTCGCCGGCGCGGTGATCGCACCGGTGCCGTCGAAGGTCACGCTGGTCGGCGCGGTCGAGCCACCGACGGTGAGCTGCTGGTCGCCGACATAGGAATAGACCGACCATGTATTCGCCGCGCCACCGCGGACGAAATAGTTGGTCATGGTCATCGCCTTGCCAGCGGAGTCATAGACCGTTGTGCTGGCTGAATTATTGTAGCTGGCGGGGTTGGCCGGATCGAAGGTGGCGGTCGGCACGGTGGCGCTGGTCGAAAGGTTGACACCCAGCGCGACGCTCGATGTGGCGACCGGAATGCCGCTGGTCTCGGGCAGCTTGAGGCTGACCAGACCATCGGTGCCGGTCGCGGTGGCATTGCCCTGCGCGTCGACGGGATAGACCTGCAGCGCGCTGCCCTGCGCATCGACAACATAGTGCGAGGTCGGATCGACCTGGAAGCTACCGTTGCGGGTATAGTCGATTGCCGAATTGGTGCCGTTGGTCTTGACCGCGAAGAAGCCGTCGCCGGTCACCGCCAGATCGAGCGACGAGCCGGTCGTCTTGAGCACGCCCTCGGTGAACTGCTGGCGGTTGGCCTTGACCACCGCGCCCGAGCCGACCGCCTTGGTCGGATCGGCGGCGAGGCTCGAGGCGATGACGTCGGCAAAGTCGGTGCGGCTCTTCTTGAAGCCGCTGGTCGAGACGTTGGCGAGGTTGTGCGAGATGGTCGACATCTCGGTCTGGGCCGCCTGGAGGCCGCTGAGCGATGTGTAGAAAGACATGGGAGGCTACTCCTTGGGGGGTCTGAAAGAGTGATCAGCCGATCTGGCGAACGGCGCTGACGGGGATGGAGCCGAGCCCGGTGACCGACAAAGTCGGCGAGCCGGAGGACGGGTTGGAAATCGATTCGACCGGCGCCCACACCAGGTTGCGGCTGGTGACGGTGGTGCCGCCATCCTGCGCGGTGACCGAGACCTTGTAGGGCCCGGCGCCGGCGGCGGCGCCGCTGTTGGTCGTCCCATCCCAGTCATAGGAGACGGTGCCGGCCGGCTGCGCGCCGAGCGACAGGTTCTTCAAGGTAACGCCATTGGCGTCGCTGATCGTGACGTTGACGTCGGTCGCCGGCTTGTCGAGCTCGACCGCGCCGGCAATGCCGCCGCTGGTGCGCGGATAGGCCGTGGCGCCTTCGGTCAGCACGGTGCGGCCGACATAGGACAAGGCGTCGGTCGCGCTGGTGCCGCCGAGCTTCGAGGCGATCGACGACAGCGTGGTGTTCATCTGGCTGATGCCGGCAACGCTCGAGAACTGCGCCATCTGGGCGACCATCTGGGTATTGTCGACCGGGTTGAACGGATCCTGATTGGCCAGCTGCGCGGTCATCAGCTTGAGGAAGTCGGCCTGGCCCAGCGTGGTCGAGCCGCTGGAGGTGTTGGCCACCGCCTGGTTGGCCGTGTTGGCATTGATGCCGAGATTGCTCAGCGTGGTGTCGAAGGAAGTGCTCATGATCAGCGGCCCATCTTGAGGGTATCGAGGATCAGCGCCTTGGCGGTCTGCATCACTTCGACATTGTTCTGGTAACTGCGCGAGGTCTCCATCATGTCGACCATCTCGCGGGTTTCATCGACGCCCGACTGCCAGACATTGCCGTCCTTGTCGGCGAGCGGGTGGCTCGGGTCGTAGATCTTGGTCGGGCCTTCGCCGGCCTGGACGACACTCTCGACATTGACGGTCGACATGCCGCTGGCCTGATCGAACTGGGTGCGGAACACCGGCTTGATCGTGCGATAGGCGCTCGCCTCGCTGCCCGAGATGGCGCCGGCATTGGCCAGGTTCGAGGCCGTGGTGTTCATGCGCACGAGCTGCGCGGACATGGCGCGTCCAGCGACCTGGAAGATCGTCATGGGATTGTCGGCCATCTTATTCCCCCTTCAGCGCGCGGGTGATCTGACCGATCCGCCCGTTCAGGAATGACAGAGTCGTCTGATAGGCGACGGCGTTCTCGGCAAAGGCGGTCTGTTCGGACGACAGCTCGACCGTGTTGCCGTCGAGCGATGGTTGGCTCGGCACGCGATATTTGATCGCGCTCGCGAAGCCGTCATCGCCCTGGCCCTGTTCGACCGCGGCGAGCGCGGTGTGGAAATCCACGTCGCGTGCCTTGAAGCCCGGGGTGGATGCGTTGGCGATGTTCGAGGCGAGCAGGCCCATGCGCTGCGAACGCACCTCGAGTGCCGCTCCATGAACCCCGAAAAGACTGTCGCTGGCCATCGGCCGTCTCCTGCGCCTGATTGCGCGGGAGTATCTCAGCAAAGGGCGTGCCAATTCGGCTGAGGGGGTGGTTGAGGGCCGGTTTCACGCCTCGGGGCAGGCAAAGCGGCAAAGGCTTGCCGGTTGGCCGGCAATGTTGCCGGTCGGCGGCAAGGGTGTCGCCGCTCCCAATCCCTACCGTCATGCCGGACTTGTTCCGGCATCCACTGTTCCGCAAATGCGCCGACGCTTCTCTTGCGGCACGGTGGACCCCGGAACAAGTCCGGGGTGACGGGTAATTTCTCGGACATTTCGGCGGGCACAAACCCAACTGGCCCGCCCCTTGCAACGTACGTCGCGATGACAACCGCACCCGAACTCGCCATGGCCCTTGCGCCCTTCCTCGACCCCGCCGCCGCCGCGATCGTCGGCGGCGGCACGCTGCTGGCCACGCTGCTGCGGGCGCCGCTGCGAGACGTCGGCCGTTCGATCGGCGCGCTGCGCACCGTCGGCCGGCGCGATTTCGACGCCACGCCGCTGGTCGAACAGATCGGCGCACTGAGCCGCATCGCCAGACGCCACGGCGTGATGGCGCTCGACCGATCGGTGATCGCCGACCCCGACGTCGGCGCCGCCATCGCGATGATCGTCGACGGCAAGGGCGCGAGCGAGGTCGAGGAACTGCTCCGCGCCCGCCGCCGCGCGCGCATCGAACGCCACGCCGCCGCCGCCGATGTGTGGGCGGGCGCCGCCGAGGTCGCGCCGGCAATGGGCATGGTCGGCACGCTGATCGGGCTGGTCGGCATGTTCATGAAGATGCAGGACCCGAGTGCGATCGGCGCCGCGATGGCGGTGGCCTTGCTCGCCACCTTGTACGGCGCGCTGATCGGCAACCTCATCGCCATGCCGGTCGCCGCGCGCCTGCGCCGCCATGGCCGCGCCGAGGCGAGCCAGCGGCTGCGGCTCGAGGCGCCGCTCGTCGCGCTCGCCGCGCGCGAGCAGCCGCGCCAGCGGATCGACATTCCCGCACCGATGCTGGTGCCGATGGCGGACGTCGCGTGACCGCCGATGACGCCTATCCCGAACCCATCGCCAACCGGCCGATCTGGCTGATGACGCTGGCGGATCTCGGCCTGTTGCTGGTCGGCTTCTTCGTCTTCATCCAGGCGGCCCAGCATCTCGACGGCAGGCAGCTGGCGCAGGGCATCCGCTCCGGCTTCGGCGCGCCGCCGAGCACGACGCCCGCGCCGGGCGGCGAACCGATGCCGGTCGCCGCCGCGGCGATGCTCGATTTCGCCCCCGGTTCCGCCACTTTGCCCTCCTCGCCCGCCGGCCTGATCGCCTGGGCGCGTGAGGTGTCGCGCGACCCGCGCATCGTGCTGAAGGTCAGCGGCGGGATCGACGGCTCCTCGTCCGATGTCGATGCGACGACCGGCAGCGGCGCCGTGCTCGCCGCCGACCGCGCCCGCGCTGTCGCCGCCGCTTTGGCCGAGGCGCATGCCGTGCCGCCCGGCCGGCTCGAAATTCTCGGTGCCGGCAAGCCCGGCCACCGCAACGTCACCGTGACGATCGGTTTTGCCGGCCGGCAAGACACTGCCGCCCGGCAACCCGATATTGCCGCGCCATGAAGGAACAACCGATGACCCGCTCGATCCTCGCCGCGCTGCCGGCGCTTTTCCTCGCCACCCCCGCATTGGCCGCGCAGGGCCCGATCCAGGACACGATCTCGATCGATCGGGCCGTGGCCAGCTTCACCGGCCATGCCACCGGCGATGCCGGCGGCGCGCGGACCGAGGTCGACAACCGGCTACGGCTTGCCGCCTGTCCGATGGTGTCGATGGCGTGGCGCAGCGACGCGCATGACGCGGTGGTGGTGACCTGCACCGGTCCGGAATGGCGCATCTTTGTGCCCGTCCGGGTGCCCTCCAGCGCGCCTGCCGCCCCGGCCCCGACCATAGCCGCAACAGCACCCGCCCCGGTGCGCCTCGCGCCCGTCATCAAGCGTGGCGATCCGGTGACGATCTCGGCCGGCACCAACGGCTTTTCGATTACCCGCGAGGGCGTCGCGATGGGCGACGCCGCACCGGGTGCGCGCTTCTTCGTCAAGTGCGACGATGCCAAGAATCCGGTCCAGGCCGTGGCCGTAGAGGCCGGCCGCGCGACGCTTCCCGGCTGGGGCGAATAATTCCTTAAACTCTGCCCGCCCCGGTCGTTTCAGATATTGAACGGCAACAACTGCAAGGACGCAGGCGTGGTGGACCCGGTTTCGATACGTGGTGTGACGGGGGGCGACTTTGGTGTCGCGGCCACCGCACGCGTGTCGGCCGCACCAGCGCCGACGCCCGTCGCGCGCCAGCCGGAAGCCGCCAATCGCGACGTCCAGGCCAGCGGCATCGCCAGCGAACTCGCTGCCTCGGCCCCGGTCGATCTGGAGCGGGTGGCGCGGATCAGGAAGGCGATCAGTACGGGCAATTTCCCGATCCTGCCCGCCACGATCGCCGACCGCATGCTTGCCTTCAAACATGATTGGGAACCCCATGCCGACCAGCAGGAGCAGCAGCCATGACGCGGCGTGACGCCCTGATCCGCGTGATCGAATCACTCCATGCCGAGATCGCCGCGCTTAAAGCCAATGACGTCGCCGCGCTGGAAAGCGCGACGCAGGACAAGCTCGCCGGGATCGAGGCTGTCGCTTCGTTCGGCGGCGCGCCCGCCGGCCCCGAACTGCGCGGCCTGGCCGAGGAAGCCAACCGGCTGAACGAGACCTGCCGCATCTATGTCAACCTGATGGCGGCAAATGTTCGCCGCCGCCTGCAAAATCTGACCGGCGATGCCGGGGGCGGCTATCGCCCGGGGATGGGGTTGAAGGCCTACGCGTGATTCTTCTTCCCCTCTCCCTGCGGGAGAGGGGCAAGCTGCGCAGCAGCGCGGGGTGAGGGTAGGGTCGGTGACGCCTGATTAGGCCCTGCCCTCACCCTTCCGCCGCTTCGCGGCTCCCTCCCTCTCCCACAGGGAGAGGGAATGAAGTACCGCCTCCCCCCAACACCAACTGGCACGACCCTTGCTGCGTGTGGCCCGAATAAGGGCAACACAGCTGGGAACCGATGCCGTTCAATCCGCTTTCAAGTCTGACGGGCACGAGTGCGACAGGATCCGGCCGGGTCCAGTCGGCAATTGCGTTCGCCAGCCAGAAGACCGGCGTCGATTTCAGCTATCTGCTCGGCCAGGCCAGACTGGAGAGCGGGCTGAACGCCAATGCCCGTGCCGGCACGTCGAGCGCGACCGGCCTGTACCAGTTCGTCGACCAGAGCTGGCTCGGCGTGCTCAAGCAGCATGGCAGCGAATATGGCCTGGGCTGGGCGGCGGATGCGATCCACCCCGGCGCCAATGGCCGGCTGACCGTCAGCGATCCCGGCACCAAGGCCGCGATCCTCGCCATGCGCAACGACCCGACGGTCGCCTCGCTGATGGCCGCCGAGCATGCCAGCGACAATCGTGATGCGCTCAAGACCTCGCTCGGCCGCGATACCAATTCGACCGACCTGTACATGGCGCACTTCCTGGGTCTGGGCGGCGCGCGCAGCTTCCTGACCGCGATGGCCAGCAACCCCGGCCGCACCGGCGCGGCGATGTTTCCCGCCGCCGCCCATGCCAACCGCTCGATCTTCTACGCCTCGGACGGCTCGGCACGCTCGCTGCAGCAAATCTACGACCGGCTCGGCACCAAGCTCAGCAACGCCAGCGGCACGAGCGGCACAGGCCCGACGACACCACTGCCGAACATCCCGTCGATGCTCGCCTCAACCACGCTCGGCGCGTCGGGCGACGAGGTCATCCCCGGCAGCGGCGAGACCAGCACCAGCGACGCCGCGATGTGGGCCCACGCCACGCTCGACCGCCTCAACGGCACCGCCGCCAGCACGACCACCGCGGCATCCTTGCTGCGTCCCACCCCGAACACCGCGA
>NZ_JAQGLG010000259.1 GCF_028292965.1 Sphingomonas bacterium
TGGCGCTCGATCGCAATCTTCCACACCTTCTCGACGGGCGCGTCGATCAGGCGCGTAATGCTGAGCGTTAGATTCTGCTCCGACATCGGGTAACTCCTCAATCTCTGTCGGGCGCGCCGAGGGGGAAATAGGCGCGATAGGGACGCGCCTCATCGACCGCGCGCGCGACGGAAGGGCGAGCGAGCAGGCGCAGGCGATAGGCTTTGAGCGTCGCAAAGCGCTCGGGAATGGGGCTGGCCCAGTCGGCGTAGAACAATGACGGCGCGGCGGCGCAATCGGCCATGGTGAAGTCGGCACCGATCGCCCACTCGCGCCCGGCGAGTTCGGTGTCGAGCCAGGCATAGATCCGGTCGATACCGGCCTGCGCCTGCGCCATGCCATAAGAGTCGCTGTTCCCGGGCGGGCGCAGCGCATCCGACACCGCAACCTGCATCGCGTTCATGACGTAATTGTCGAACACCCGGTCGAGCATCCGCGTCGTCACCGCGGCCACCGGATCGGGGGGGATCAGCCTGACCGGGCCGGGATGGAACGCGTCGAGATATTCGATGACGCTCGTCGCCTCGAACACGCTGGTCTCGCCATCGATCAACAAGGGAAATTTGCCCATCGGCGAAAGCCTGGCGAGCTCGGCGCCGTTCTCCGGATGATCGCCATCGATCATCCGGAAGGTGAACGGCGTCTCGTTCTCGTACAGCGGGATCAGCGCCTTCCACGTATAGGACGAGAAGGGATGGCCGAAGAGTTGCAGGCTCATGCAACCGGCTCCCCGACATAGGCGGCTTCGAGCTTCGCGATGTCGATCTTCTGCATCTGCATCATCGCACCCATGCCGCGTGCGCCGGCTTCGGTGTCCTTGCTGCTCATCATCTCCATCAGCCGGCGCGGCACGATCTGCCACGACAGGCCGAACTTGTCCTTGCACCAGCCGCACTGGCTTTCGGCGCCCCCGTCCTTGGTGATCGCGTCCCACAACCGGTCGGTCTCAGCCTGGTCGTCGGTATAGATTTGGAACGAGATCGCCTCGTCGAACTTGAACATCGGCCCGCCATTGAGGCCGACGAAATTCTGGCCGAGCACGCTGAACTCGATCGTGATGACGTCGCCCGCCTTGCCGTTGGGATAGTCGATCGGGCTGCGATGCGCCTCGCTGACATGGGAGTCCGGAAAGGTCGCGGCGTAGAAATGCGCGGCTTCCTCGGCCCGCCCGTCGAACCAAAGGCAGGTAGCAATCTTCTTGGCAGTCATCGTCTCTCTCCTTTTCTGATGTGATTACTGGCCGGGGCCGACCACGCCGAACATCGTGCCATGCGGGTCGCTGGCGATGATGATGCGGTCGCCGCCGGGCACGTCCATCGGTCCGGCATGGACCGTGCCCCCGCCGATCTTCACTTTCTCGGCGGCGGCCTCGATGTCGGGCGCGCGGAAATAGAAGCGCCATGCCGGGGGCGGGCCGTTCGGCTGGTGCTGCATCGTCGCCCCGATCGTCTGGTCGCCGACCGCGATGAAGATGTAATCGCCCATCTCGCCCATCGGCATGGTGTCGGGATAGGTCCAGCCGAAGATGTCGGCGTAGAATGTGTTGGCGCCCGCCTGGTCGGGCGTCGCCAGCTCGTTCCAGTTGCACTTGCCCATGCCCATCCGATCATACGCAGTGCTGTCCTGGTCGCTCGACCCACGCATGATATAGAAGGGGATGCCCTGCGGATCGGTCACGAACGCGGCGCGGCCCGCCTCGGGGATGTCGAACGGCGCCATCAGCGACGCGCCGCCCGCGGCGAGGATCTTCGCGTGCGTCGCATCGACGTCATCGACGCCGATATAGAACAGCCATGTCGGCCTGGCGCCACCCTTGGTCATCTCGTCGGACAGTTTCATCACGCCGCCGACCATGCTGCCGTCGCTCGTCGCGATCATGCGATAATCCATCGCGCCATCGGGCTTTCCGCCGATGTTCCAGCCGATCACATCGTCATAGAACGCCTTGGAGGCGTCATGATCGGGGGTCAGCAACTCATACCAGATCGGCGTTCCTTCGCGGTTGGGCATCGTCTCTCTCCTTGGCTGTGCGGTTATGCGTCGAGCAGACAGCTGAAGCCGCCAAAGACAAGCCTTTTGCCGTCGAACGGCATCGGCTCCGCGCCGGGCTGCATGCGCGGGTCTTCCATCACCTTCTTCATGCCGGCGTCGCGCGTCTCTTTGTCCGGCCATTCGATCCACGAGAAAACCACGGTTTCACCCTCGGTTGCCGCCACGGCGCGGTAAAAGTCCGTGAGCGTGCCGTGCGGCACGTCGTCGCCCCAGCCCTCGACCACGCGAGTCGCGCCATGATCCTTGAAGATCGGCGCGGCCTTGGCGGCGAAGATGCGATACGCCTCGGCGCTGGTGCCGGCGGCCACGGGGGCCAGGAAGCCATCGATATACATTTTCTCTCTCCTTGGTTTTTGTCTTTTCAGGCGGCTTCGCGATAGACCGCGAGATGGTCCGCCATCGCCTTGCGATGCGCCGGGCGAGCCTCGCCGCGTGCGACGTAATCGGCGAGGTTGGGATAGGCCGCCAACATGTCGGTATTGCGTAAGCCGCCGAGCACGGAGACCATCATCAGGTCGCCGACGGTGAACTGATCGCCATCGAGCCACGTCTTGTCGCCCAGAGCCGCCGCCAGATCGGTCAGACGCCCATTCAGATCCTCGATCACCTTCGGGCGTCGTGCCGCCGACCAGGGCTTGTCGGCCTCAAAAACCTCGACCACGGCGATCTGCATCACCCATGGCTCGACCGAATTGAGCGCGGCGATCAACCACTGGATTGCGCGGATCTTCGCCGCCGGATCGTCGGGCAGCAGGCCGCTACCCTGCTCGGCGATGCGCAGCGCGATCGCCCCGGATTCGAAGATCTCGACATCGCCATCCGAATAGGTCGGCACCTGGCCGAACGGCTGGAAGCGGCGGTGCTGCGGGCTCTTGGCATAGGGCCCGTCGATCAGTTCGACGGCGTAGCTCTGGCCGGTTTCCTCGAAGGCCCAGCGCGCACGGATATCGCGGACGAAGCCTTGTGCGAATTCGGGCACCCAGCTGAAGGTGGTGATGGTGGGGGTGGTCATATCGGTTCCTTGTCCGGATCGGGATCAGATGAACGGAGCGGCGACCGTCAGCGCACGGTGCACGATCATCGCGACCGTCGTCAGCATGAAGCCGGTCAGGCCCGACCATATCGGCGTGAAGCGACGCATCGACATTTCCTTGTGGGCGGGTTGATGTCAGGCCGCGACGGGCTCGCCCGCGCCGCTCATCGCGGTGACGGCGGCGTCGACGTCCATCCACATCGGCTCGAAGGTGTGGCCGTCGAGATCCTCGAAGGCGCGGCCGTACATGAAGCCCATGTCCTGCACCGGGCGCGGCTCCTTGCCGCCGGCGGCGAGCGCCGCCTCGGTGATCGCATCGACCTCTGCGCGGCTGTCGCGCGACAGGCAGAGCAGCACGCCGCTGGTCGTGGTCGCGTCGATGATCTGCTTGGTGGTGAAGGTCTGATAGAATGCCTTGTCGAGGATCATGAAACTGATCGCATCCGACCACACCATCATCGAAGCCTGGGGGCCCTTGCAGATCGTCTCGTCCTTCACGCAGCCGATCGCCGCGTAAAAGGCGGTCGAGGCCGCGACGTCGGTGACGGGCAGGTTGACGAAGATCATCTTGGTCATGGCGCAGAACTCCTTTGCGACTCGGGATTTGCATTGGATGCCGGATTGAGTTACAAAAAGCAACCATGAAGTTAAAAAAGATAACCGACTCGGAAATGGACCCTGCGGAACTGGCGGCGAAACGCTGGTACAATGACGCCTGCGGCGCCGCCTTCGCGCTCGAACTGGTCGGCGAACGCTGGTCGATCCTGGTCATGCGCGAGTTGATGTTCGGCCCGCGCCGCTTCGGCGAGTTGAAGGCCGGGCTGCCGGGGATCAGCGCCAACATCCTGACCCAGCGCCTCACCAGCCTCGAGCAGGAACGTATCCTGTTCCGCCGTAAATTGCCGCCACCCGCTTCAGCGCAAGTCTATGAGCTCACCGAATGGGGTTATCTCGCCGAGCCGATCCTGTCCGAACTCGGCCGCTGGGCGACACGCTCGCCCGAGCATAACCCGACGCTGCCGTTCAGCGCCGCCTCGGCGATGCTGTCGTTCCGCACCATGCTCAGCCGCGAGCGCCAGGGCGATCTCGCCGCGACGATCGGCTTCCGCTTCGACGATGACGGCTTCGTCGCGACGCTCGACGCGCGCGGCATCACCATTGTGCGTGCCGATCCCACCGGCACCGACGTCGTGTTCGACACCATGCCGCCGATGCTGGCGGGTGCCGTCTATGGCGGCGTGCCGCTCGCCGTGCTGGAGGACGAAGGCGTGATGCGGGTAACCGGCGACCGCGATCTGGCGGAACGATTTGTGACGTTGTTTCCGCTCCCGCCCAAGCTTGGTGTTGAGTAGGGCGGCGACGTTGCCTAAGGCGTCTTTCGAACGAGAGACGCCATGACCGATATTCCCAACACCCAGCCCGACAGCCGCGAGACCACGATCCTCGAGGCACCCGATCAGATGAAGAAGGTCCGCGACCTGTTCGGCATCGATTCGGACATGGAAGTGCCCGCCTTCAGCGAGGCCGACGAGCGCGTGCCCGATCTCGATCCGGCCTATGTCTTCGATGGCGACACCACGCTCGCGATCTGCGCCGGCTTTGCCTACAATCGCCGCGTGATGGTCCAGGGCTATCACGGCACCG
>NZ_JAQGLG010000035.1 GCF_028292965.1 Sphingomonas bacterium
GTGCCAGAGGGTCCAGATAGCGCGCTTCAGCACGGAGGTGTAGCAGCGGTCGAAGTCGTAGCCCTCCTGCTTGAGCAGCCTGCCCGCGCCGCGCGCCTGCTCTACGCCCTTGGCGGTGAGGTCGACGTCGGTCCAGCCGGTGAAGCGGTTCTCGAGGTTCCAGGACGACTGGCCGTGGCGGATCAGGACGAGGGGGGGCATGGCGTTCCTTCAAGCGTCACCCTGAACTCGTTTCAGGGTCCATGCGCGGTCAGTAGTCACAAGAGCGCCGCTCCTGGTTCGAGTGACCGCACATGGATGCTGAAACAAGTTCAGCATGACGGCGTCAATGGGTCAGATACCGTCGATCACTTCCGCGATCGTCTCCAGGCAGGCGTGCGCCAGCGCCTTCGACCGCTCCGGCGACCAGCCGAATTCGGCATCCGGGTTCGGGTCATGGTCCTTGAACGGCATCTCCAGCGTCATCGACACCGCGCCGAAGCGCTCGGCGAGCTGGTTGGTCGACATGGTGAGATTGGCCTTTCCCGGCGCCGACTTGTCATAACCCTTTTCGGTCTGGAAATCGGGCGTGCGCGCTTCGAGGCGGCGGCCGAAATCGTAGAATTTCTCGCCCAGCGCGTCGGTCCAGCTCGGAATGCCCTCGAAACCGGCGAGGAAATTGGCCGGGATTGCCTCGTCGCCATGCACGTCCATCGCCAGCTTCACGCCGGTCTCGTCCATCGCGTTGCGTACGCACAGCACTTCGGGGCTCTTCTCGGCCGTCGGGGTGTGCCATTCGCGATTGAGATTGATGCCCGCCGCATTGGTCCGCAGATGCCCGCGGAACGTCCCGTCCGGGTTCATGTTGGGTACGACATGGAAAGTGCACTTCTCCAGCAGCGCCCTGGTCGTCGCGTCCTCGCCATCGGTCAGCCGCTCCAGCGCGCCTTCCATCCACCATTCGGCCATGCTCTCGCCGGGATGCTGGCGGGCATAAAGCCAGACCGGTTTTGGTCCGGAGCCGATCGTGAAGCAGTCGATCGCCCGCCCGTCGAGCGACGTGCCGAGCTGGCGATGCGTCACGCCCGGCTGCAGCGCGGTCGCCGCGACCAGCGCATCGTGACGCTCCATCGTATAGGGCGCGAAATAGGCGAACCAAGCCAGGTCGCTGTCGAAGGTCCAGATCCATTCCAGCACGCCATCGGCATAACTGGTGTCGGTCATCCGCCAGTCGATCCGGTCGGTCGAGACGCGCGTCTTGTAGCCTGGCCAGCCGAACGGATAGGCCGAGCCCCCGGCATTGACGATGCGCAAGGTCAATGTCCGGCCCTTCGCCCCGGCGACGCGGAAAGAGAACCATTGATAGAAGTCGGACAGATGATCCTTCCTGATCGCCAGGTGGACACGGTCGCCGTCGATACCGACGACCTCGATATTGCCGCCATCGAAGGCGGCGTTGATCTGAATGCTCATTTGACCGTGATAGTGCGCCCGGATTCGCCGGGGAAGTCCCGGAAGATCGCATTGGCCAATTTCGCCGCCTCGGCATTGGCCTGGGCATCGGGCGACTGCGAATCGGCCGCGGTCTGGGCATGGCCTTCCCAGATCACCGTGCCGTCGGTGCGGCGGCGGATCTGTACCGACAGATCGGTGAGGATGATCTCGCGGTAGCGCGGCTTGCCGATCGGGAAGGACACCCCCCCGCCGATCCCGACTCCGCCGCCATAACCGCCGCTCGACGTGCCGCCGCCGATACCGATGGTGATCGGCGAGCGCCGTGGCGGTCCTTGCCGGGTGGTGCGCGTCACGCCGACCACCGCGAGATACTGGCTGGGCGCACCCGTCGCGGGTGCGGCATAACCGTAGCGAATCAGTTCATTGGCCACGGCGCCTGTATAGACCTGCGATTCGAGGCTGGTCGCCCAGCCGGCGCTCGTCGCCTCCGCGCTCAGCGTGCCGGTTTCAAGCGGCGCGCCGAGATGGAATCGCGAGACCTCGACCGGGCTTCGCGTCGGGGTGGTCACGCAGGCGCCCAGCGACATGGCCGCACCGGCCACCAGCACCATCGATATAGCACGCATCACAAACGTCCTTCGCAAGGTTGTTACGCCTCCATAACGCTCGACTCGGCCCTTCGGGTTCCGACTCTCAGCGCCTTGACTTGAGGCCAAGCCGACTATAGGCGACCCCCTCTTTTCCGACACTAAAGAATCAGAAGCGAACGAGATCATGAAGATCCGCAATTCACTGAAGTCGCTCAAGGACCGGCATCGCGACAACCGCGTGATCCGCCGCCGTGGCCGCACGTACGTGATCAACAAGACCAACCGCCGGTTCAAGGCCCGCCAGGGCTGATCCGTGCCCGCGCCACACGCCGTCATCTTCGATGTCGGCCGGGTGCTGGTCGATTGGGAAATCCGTTTCCTTTATGAGCGTCTCATCCCCGAGGGTGAGGCGCTCGACGCGTTTCTGCGCGATGTCGTCACGCCCGAATGGCATTTCCAGCATGACGCAGGGCGATCGTTCGCCGAGACATCGGTCGAGCTGACCGCGCAATATCCGCAGCACGCCGAACTGATCGAACTGTTCGGCCCGCGCTTCAACGACACCAACAGCAGCGCGATTCCGGGCATGCCGGAACTGCTCGCCGAGCTTGATTCGGCCGGCGTGCCGCTGTTCGCGATCACCAATTTCTCGGGCGAGTTCTTCCCGCCGTTCCGCGTCAAATATCCCGCCATGTTCGACCGCTTCCGCGACATCGTCGTGTCGGGCGACGAGAAGCTGATGAAGCCGGATGCGGCGATCTATCGCCTCGCGCTCGACCGATTCGGGTTGAAGGCGGAGGAAGCGGTGTTCGTCGATGACAATGCCGATAACGTCGCCGGCGCGGCGGCGCTGGGTATCCATGCCATTCGGTTCACCGATGAACCGGCGTTGCGGGCGGAACTCAAGACTCTGGGCATGCTTTCCTAACGTTCCAGTTTCGTGTACACGGTGTCCACAAGGAGTCGTGCCATGGAGATGTCGGTTCGCGAAGCCCGCGCCCAGTTTGCCGCTGCGCTTGCAGCAGCGGAGCGTGGCGAGCGCGTCACCATCACCAAGAACGGCAAACCGGTCGCCGAACTGGGGCCACCAACCCGCCGCGGCGGGTTCGATTGGGCGCACGCCGAACGCGTGCGCGTCGAATTGGGCCTCGACAAATATGATGGCCCGCCGCTCGACGAAAAATGGCTTGAGGAGTTCAACGATCCCGCGCCGATGCGCGAGTTGTTCGGGCTCGATCGTGACGATGAAGACGATTTTCGTCGCCCACGATGAAATTGTTGCTCGATACGCACTTTCTCATCTGGCTGATGAGCGATCCGACTGAGCTGTCTTCAAGGGAGCGCGACGCGATAGATCAGGCCGAGGCCCTTTATCTTTCGGCGGCCTCGTTCTGGGAATTGCGCATCAAATGGCATACGCGTGATCGCAGCGGCCAGCGCAAGGGAAGCGTCGATCCCTCGCTCGCCATCGCTTATGCCGAGCGCAACCCCTTCGTCCTTGCGACGCTTGATGCAGACGACGCGACAGTCGAACTTGATCCGCCAATCCAGCATCGGGATCCGTTCGACGAGATATTATTGGTCCATGCGCGCAGACTCGGCGCCCGCCTGCTCACCCGCGACGGCAAGCTCGTCAATCACCCGCTGGCGCTTCAGCTATAACCCTTCAGCTCATCGCCGATGATGCGCACCACATGCAGCACATTGGTCGACCCAGGAGTCTTGAACGGCACGCCGGCGATCAGGATGACGCGGTCGCCGGCCTTGGCGATCTTGTGGCGCAGCGCCATGCGCTTGGCCTTGGCCACCATGTCTTCGAACGAATTTACGTCACGCGTGTGCACGGCATAGGTGCCCCATAGCAGGCCGATGCGCCGTGCCGTATCGAGCCGCGGGGTCAGCACCATCAACGGCACCGAGGGGCGCTCGCGCGCCACCCGCCGCGCGGTCGAGCCCGAGCTGGTGAAGCAGATGATCGCCGCCGCATCGACCGTCGCGGCAATGTTCTTGGCCGCCTCGGCCAGCGCATCGGCGGTGGTCGGGTCGGAACGGATCACCGTGAAGTGGATGCGCTCGCCATGCATCGGGTCGCGTTCGACCGCTTCGCCGATCGAATTCATCATCGCGACCGATTCGATCGGCCAGGCGCCCGCGGCGCTTTCCGCTGACAGCATGATCGCATCGGCGCCGTCATAGACCGCGGTCGCCACGTCGGACACTTCCGCGCGGGTCGGCGAGGGCGAGACGATCATCGATTCGAGCATCTGCGTCGCCACCACCACCGGGCGGCCGAGCCGGCGCGATACCTCGACGATGCGCTTCTGCAAGGGCGGCACCGATTCGGGCGGCAGCTCGACGCCGAGATCGCCGCGCGCGACCATCACCCCGTCGCACGCCTCGACGATCTCCTCGAGCCGCTCGATCGCGGCCGGCTTCTCGATCTTGGCGAGCAGTGATGCCTTGCCGCCGATCAGCTTGCGCGCCTCGGCCAGATCCTCGGGTCGCTGGACGAACGACAGCGCGATCCAGTCGACCCCCTGGTCGACCGCCCAGGCGAGGTCGCTGCGGTCCTTTGGCGTCAGTGCCGCCATCGGCAGCACCACATCGGGCACGTTGAGGCCCTTGCTGTTCGACAGCGCGCCGCCGACCACCACCTGTGTGGTGATGCGGTCCATGTCGTGCTCGACCACGCGCAGCACCAGCTTGCCGTCGTCGAGCAGCAACCGCGCGCCCGGCTCGATCGCCTCGAAAATCTCGCGGTGCGGCAGCTCGACGCGCGTCGCGTCGCCGGGCGTCTTGTCGCGGTCGAGGATGAAGGTGGAACCGGTCTTGAGTTCCGTCTTGCCGCCCTCGAACTTGCCGACGCGCAGTTTCGGACCCTGCAGATCGGCGAGGATCGTCGTCGGCCGGCCATATTTCTTTTCGAGGCTGCGGATCGCTTCGATCACCGCGACCTTCGATGCCTGATCGCCATGGCTCATATTGACACGGAAGGCGTCGGCCCCCGCCTCATAGAGCTTCGCGATCATCTCGACGCTGCTGCTCGCGGGGCCGAGCGTTGCGAGGATGCGCACTTTTCGTGATCGTGGGCTGATGGCCTTGGTCATGCGGTCCTCTTCCTTGTACGGCCCCGGTCCTAAAGCCTATCTCCCTCGGATCAACCTCGGAGCATATTAATGTCATCGCTCGAAGATCTCGACGACCAGGTCGCCGCCGGCGCCTTCCGCCGGCTGGTCCGCCATCTGCGCCACCGCGAGGATGCGCAGAATATCGACCTGATGGGTCTCGCCGGATTCTGCCGCAACTGTCTGTCCGACTGGGTCGAGGAAGCATCCGATGGCGCGCTCGACAAGGCCGCCGCGCGCGATGCGATTTATGGCGAACCCTATGCCGCGTTCAAGGCGCGCCAGCCGGAGGCGACAGCCGAACAGGTCGAAGCGATGCGGATCAGCGTTGCGAAGAACGGGTGAGGCAGACTAAGGCCCCCGCTTCTCATTCTCTTCAAGCTTCAAGGATTCGCCCATGAGCGACGTGATCGCCGCCGAACAACTCCGCCTGTTCATCGAACGCATCGAGCGTCTCGAGGAAGAGAAGAAGGGCATGGCCGACGACATTCGTGACGTCTATGCCGAGTCCAAGTCGAACGGTTACGACACCAAGACGATGCGCGCCATCGTCCGGCTGCGTCGCATGGAGAAGCATCACCGCGACGAGGCCGAGGCGCTGCTCGAAACCTACAAGGCCGCGCTCGGCCTCGCCTGAGCAGCCACGCAACAAGAGGAGCAGGAGCCGCCTATGGCCGGCCATTCCAAATTCAAGAACATCATGCACCGCAAGGGCGCGCAGGATAAGAAGCGCTCGGGCACGTTCTCCAAGCTGAGCCGCGAAATCACCGTCGCGGCGAAGATGGGGCTGCCCGATCCGGACATGAACCCGCGGCTGCGCGCGGCGGTCAACACCGCCAAGGCGGCGTCGATGCCCAAGGACAATATCCAGCGCTCGATCGACAAGGCGATCCGCGGCGACGCCGAGAATTACGAGGAAATCCGTTACGAGGGCTTCGGCCCCGGCGGCGTCTCGCTGATCATCGAGGCGCTGACCGACAACCGTAACCGCACCGCGACCAATGTGCGCACCGCGGTGTCGAAGAATGGCGGCAATCTCGGCGCCAGCGGTTCGGTCAGCCATGCCTTCGATCGCGTCGGCCTGATCAACTATCCGGCCGGTGCGGGCGACGCCGACAAGGTGTTCGAGGCGGCGCTCGACGCCGGTGCCGAGGACGTCACGTCGAGCGAGGACGGCCATGAAATCTGGACCGCGCAGGGCGATTTGCATGAGGTGACCAAGGCGCTGACCCCGGTGCTGGGCGAGGCCGAAGGCGCCAAGCTCGCCTGGCGCCCGCAGGTCATGGTCGATGTCGGCGAAACCGACGCGGCCCTGTTGTTCAAGCTGATCGACACGCTCGACGACGACGACGACGTGCAGACCGTGTGGGGCAATTATGAAGTGTCCGACGCGGTGATGGAGAAGCTGGCTTGACCCTCTTTCCCTCTCCCAGCGGGAGAGGGAGGGCCCCATGCGCAGCATGGGAGGGTGAGAGCAGGGCGCTCTCACCTCGCTCACGCGTTTCCCGGGCAGTGCCTAAAGAAGATTTTGGTTCACGCGGAGGCGCGGAGGCGCGGAGGTGTTCCGCCCGGCGACGCCGTCACGCGTCAGCGAGACCCTCTC
>NZ_JAQGLG010000055.1 GCF_028292965.1 Sphingomonas bacterium
TGTGGCAACGGGTCCTTCGGTTCGCCTGTTCATACGTTGACCCTGTGCTCGCCGGTCAGCCGGCGGCCTGCGCCGTCGTCAGATGCTTGCGGAGCGCCGGCAGCGTTCGCCGCGCCAGACTGCGCACGTCGGCCGGATCACGGCTGGCGACCTCCTTTTCGAAGTCGGCGATGTCTTTGCGGTGATCGCGGACCATGTAGCGCGCGAATTCCCGATCGAAGGCGCGGCCGCGAAGACGGACGAGCTTGCGACGCTCGACCGCGGCCTCCGGCGCCATGGCTGTGGTCGCGGACACGCCATGACGCCTCGCCACGCGAACAGCATCGGCGCGGGCCGCGCGGTGATCGCGCTCAAGCATCCGCCCGAAGGCGCGGATCGACGGCTTCTCGGCGCGCTCGGCAGCCAGCTGCCCCAGGCGCATCTCGGAATTATCGCCCTCGATCGCCTTAGTGAGGAAAGCGGCCGGGCTGGCCCATGCTCCTGTAGTGCCAAGAAACAACAGCGCTGCACCCGCCGTCACCAATCGCATGAACGCCATGGCAAATTTCCTTTTCGCTGCCGCAGTGCGCCGTCAGCGCGCGAGCGAAGATGTGGTTCCACCCGGTTCGCAAGAGCCCGGCCTGGCGCTGGCTACCGATCCGTTTTCCCGCGCGGCAGGCCCACAACAAGTATCCGTCAGCGTTGCCTCGAAAGGCAGAATCGGCCATCGCGGGCTGCCGGACCGGCTGGAGTCACGAAAATGGCACATGTCCACATCGTCGGGCTGGGCTTGCTCCTGTTTATCGCCTGCGTGGTCGCGATCGTCACCCGGCGGCTAGGACAGCCCTACGCCATCGGCCTTGTGGCCGCAGGCATCGCGCTCAGTCTGTTCGGCTACAAGAGCGGCATCGCGCTGACACCCGAACTGGTGTTCACCTTCCTTTTGCCGCCGTTGATTTTCGAAGCGGCGCTGCACCTGAAATGGCATGACTTCCGGCGTGAAGTGCCGCTCGTGCTCAGCATGGCCTTTATAGGAACGATATTCTCGGCGCTTGTGATGGCGGCCGGCATGCACGCGCTGGTCGGCTGGGGGTGGCAGGCAGCAGCCTTGTTCGGCGCACTGATCGCGGCGACCGATCCGGTATCGGTCGTGGCGATGATGAAGGAGCAGCATGCCGAAAAGCGCCTGCGCTTCCTGATGGAAAGCGAGAGCCTGGTGAATGACGGCGCGGCCGCCGTGCTCTTCTCGCTCGCCATCGCGTGGATCGGGGGCAGCAGCATGTCGGCCGGTGTCATGGCATTGTCGCTGGTGACGACGGTGCTGGGCGGGATCGTTTGCGGCCTGGCCGTGGCGGCGGTCCTGCTGCTCGTGGCTGGCCGATCCGACGATCACCTGGTCGAGACGACGCTGACGATGCTTGCTGCCTATGGCTCCTTCCTGCTGGCGGAGGAGCTGGAGGTGTCGGGCGTGCTCGCCACGCTTTCGGCCGGTATGCTCGTGACCAACTGGGGCACGGGCCGGGGCATCACCGAGCGGGGCGGCGAGGCGATGATGCGTTTCTGGGACTTCGCGGCGTTCCTGGCGAATTCGGTGGTGTTTCTGCTGATCGGCAGTCGTGAGGGAATGCAGCCACTCGGCGCCTATTTCACGGCAGCGGCCGCCGCCACAGCCCTGGTGCTGCTCGGCCGCGCCTTTGCCGTCTATCCGATCGCCGCCCTGTTCCGGCGCTCACGGCTGGCGACCAGCCGGATGACGCAGCACATATTGTTCTGGGGCGGCCTGCGAGGCGCGCTGGCCCTGGCGCTGGCGCTGACGGCACCAACGACGTTGCCGGAACACGACGCGCTGATCGGCGTGGCGTTCGCGGTCGTCGCCTTTTCGATCTTCGTGCAGGGCCTGACGGTTCCCCGCCTGCTGAAGATTGCGGCGCGCAACCGACGCGAAGACTGACGTCGCCCGGACCGCGTGCTATTTCGCCGCCGCGACCGCAGCGTCGAACTGCTCCGCCGTCATCCCGATGATGATGTCGCCCGTGGTACCGACAGTGAAAGCGGTTATCGGCAGGCGGACAGCGCCCTTCGGCGTGTCGAGATCGACAAACTGGCCGACCACCGCCTTGACGGTGCCCACGACGGTGCCGCTCGCACCATGCACCTGTGCGCCCGAAACGAGCTTGGCCTTGAGCGTCGTCGCGGCACTGCTCGCAGCCTGCGCCGCCGCTGCATCGAGCTGCACCTTGGTCATCGAAATGATCGGACCCTTGGGTCCGGCGCCAAAGACATTCTTGGCGAGCGACACCTTGTTGGTGCCGGTCGATACCACGACGATGTCGCCGACGATCGAATCGATCGTGCCGACAACGCCGCCTGCGGGGTCATAAATGGTGGCACCGGCCGCAAGGCTTGGTGCCTGGGCGGCGGGGGGTGCCGCCGGGGCCGCCTGCGCCAGCACGGGTGCAGCACTGGTCGATGCTGCCAAGAAAACGAGTCCGGCCATCAATCGCATGCTCATCTCCAATAAGGTTCGGCGATCTGCTACGCCGTCGCCTTCGCTGACAGCATAGCCAGATGCCGGAGCGCGCAATCCGCGCGCCGAAACAACGCGTCATGCGTGCGATACGATCCAAAAGATGTGCGCGGGAGAAGCGAATTCGGTGGGAAGGTCGCGCTCACGCCGACGCGGCATATGGCAACTCACCGCCCAGCGACAAATCGCGCAACAACCGGTCGATCGTCACACCGGGCGTGCCGACCGGCCGTTCCCATGGCGCAAAGGGAAGCATCAACTGGGCGAGGCGTTCGCACATCGCGAGAAGATCGCCATGGTCCATCGGTTGCACGGCGGGATCGGCGATATGGCGCTTGAGCGTCGCGCCCAAGGACTCCTTCGCCACGCAAGTCTGGCCGCTGAAGATGCGTAGGCAGACGGCATAACCGCCCTTCAGCCAGGCGGCCCATTCCTCGAACGCTTGCGCCCCGGCTGCGGCGCGATCGACCATGCCGTCCGCGTCGAAGCAGGACGGGAAAGCGTTGGCGGCCTCAGGAACGGCCCGCAGCGCATCAGCGAACTCGGCCTGGAACCAGTCGCGATTGGCGCCCGCGGCCTCGGTGAGCGATGCCGCGCCGCGCCGCGCCAGCCGGGCGCGGCGCAGGCTCCATGCCGCGGCGGGGCTGTACCATAGCTCGGCATCTTTGGACGGCCCGCCGGCGATGCCCGAGCGGTAGCCGCCGAGCGCGCTCCACCAGCCCTTGTCGTCGAAGGCGTAGATCACCCCGGGCGCGCAGGCGCCGGCGATCATCGCCGCGGCCTCCTGTTCGGAGACGCCGCTGGCCAGCGCGAGTTTGCCGATCGGCCAGAAATGGCGCACGACATAGACCCGGATCGCGTCATCGCCCGGGCCCATGTTCATTTCGTCGTTCATCAAACCATCTCCGCCATTGTTGCGCTAGGATAGCGTCGATGCAGCGGCGTCGATTCGAGGACGATCGAACCATGGGTGAAGGACCGCATCTGGCGATGCTGGGATCGATTGTCGGCGATCCGTCACGTGCGAGCATGCTCGGCGCGTTGATGGGCGGCATGGCACTCACCGCGCAGGAGCTGGCGCGCGAGGCCGGTGTTACCCCGTCGACGGCGAGCAGCCACCTCGCCATGCTGGTCGACCGGGGCATGCTGGCCGTGCTGCAGCAGGGGCGGCATCGCTATTATCGGATCGCCGACAGCGACATCGCGGAACTGCTCGAAGGCATGATGGCGTTCCATGCGCCCGGCCGGCGGCCCGGCCCGACCGACCCGGCGCTGCGGCGGGCGCGGACCTGCTACGATCATGTGGCGGGCGAACTCGGCGTGCGGCTCTTCGCGAGCCTGATCGACCATGGCCACCTTGTCCTTCGCGGCGACGGCATCGCGCTGTCGCCATCCGGCGAGACCTTGCTGCGCGATCTCGGCTGCGTCGTGGCGCGCGACGCGAAACCGGCCTGCCGCTCGTGCCTCGACTGGAGCGAGCGGCGCAGCCATCTCGGCGGGCGTGCCGGCGCCGCCCTGCTGGGGCTGTTCCTCGAACGCGGCTGGGTGCGTCGCGGCCCCGGCCGCACGCTCACTGTGACACCGCCGGGGACGATCGCGATCGATCGCCACTTTCCCCTCGGCGAAGGGACTGCCGACGAGGCGCAAACCAAGGTCGTGCGCGCGTTTTTTCGCTGAATGGCGCCCAAGGCTTGGGGAGTGCGCTTCACGCTGCTATCTCCCGCCGATGCCTCATCTCTACCTCGTCGATGGTTCGGGTTATATCTTCCGCGCCTATCACCAGCTCCCCCCGCTGACCAACCGCCACGGCACGCCGGCGGGCGCGGTCTATGGCTATACCGCCATGCTGTGGAAGCTCGCCGACGCACTCGACAAGGCGGAGGGGCCGACGCATCTGGCGGTCGTGCTCGACAAGGGATCGCACACCTTCCGCAACAATCTCTACGACAAGTACAAGGCGCAGCGTCCGCCGCCGCCCGAGGATTTGATCCCGCAATTCCCGCTGATTCGTGAGGCGACCCGCGCCTTCTCTTTGCCGTGCATCGAGGAAGAGGGGTTCGAGGCCGACGATATCATCGCCACCTATACCTGCCGCGCGGTCGCGGCCGGGTGGGACGTGACCATCGTCAGTTCCGACAAGGATCTGATGCAGCTTATCCAGCCGGGCGTCGACATGCTCGACACGATGAAGAACGAACGGCGCGGCGCGGAATATGTCGAGGCGAAGTTCGGCGTGCGGCCCGACCAGCTGGGTGACGTGCTCGCGCTGATGGGCGACGCGGTCGACAATGTGCCCGGCGTGCCCGGCATCGGCGCCAAGACGGCCGCCAAGCTGATCTGCGAATTCGACAATCTCGACGCGGTGCTGGCCGCCGCGCCGGCAATGAAGTCGAGCAAGATGCGCGACAATCTGATCGAGCATGAGGCGATGGCCCGGCTCTCGCGCAAGCTCGTCGCGCTCCATGTCGACACGGCGGTGCCGCTCACGTTGGACGAGCTCAAGCTCGACGGCATCCCGGTCGAGCCGTTACGCGCCTTTCTCGAGGATCAGGGCTTCAAGACGCTGCTGTCGCGCATGGCGGCGCATGCGCCCGGCCGCGATCAGGCCGATCCGGTCGCCGCCGCGGTCGCGCTGGCCGGGCCGGCCACACCCGATTTCGTCGAACTTCCGCCGATCGACTGCAACGCTTATGAGACCGTGACGAGCATCGACCGGCTGGAGGCGTGGATCGCCGAGAGCCATGCCAGCGGCACGATCGCGATCGACACCGAGACCGACTCGCTCGACAGCATGGCGGCCAATCTGGTCGGCATCTGCCTCGCCACCGCGCCGGGGCGCGCCTGTTACATCCCGATCGGGCACAAGAGCAGCGACGACATGTTCGGCGAGGTGCCGCCGCAACTGCCGCTCGCCGAGGTGGTGCGGCTGCTCAAGCCGCTGCTCGTCGACCCGAGCGTGCTCAAGATCGGCCACAATATCAAATACGACATCAACGTGCTGATCCGCCACGGCCTGTCCGTCTCGCCGATCGACGACACGATGGTGATGAGCTTCGATCTCGATGCCGGCCAGTCGCTCGCCGGCCACGGCATGGACGAGGTCGCGCATGCCACGCTCGAACACACCTGCATCAGCTTCAAGGACGTGACCGGCACCGGCAAGAAGGCAATCAGCTTCGCACAGGTGCCGCTCGACCAGGCGACCCGCTACGGCGGCGAGGATGCCGACGTCACCTGGCGGCTATGGACCCGGTTCAAGCCGCGGCTTGCGTCGGAAGGCGCGACGCGCGTGTACGAGATGGTCGATCGCCCGATCATTCCGGTCGTCGCCGCCATGGAGCGCGCCGGGATCAAGGTCGATCGCGACCAGTTGTCGCGCCTGTCGAGCCGCTTCGCGCAGGAAATGGCGCGGCTGGAGGAAGAAATCCAGGCCGAGGCGGGGCAGCCGTTCCAGATCGGATCGACCCAGCAACTTGGCGCGATCCTGTTCGACAAGATGGGGCTGAAGGGCGGAAAGAAGGGCAAGTCCGGCGCCTATTCGACCGACGTCACCGTGCTCGAGAAGATGAAGGTCGAAGGCGTGGCGATTGCTGGGCTGGTGCTCGACTGGCGCCAGCTGTCCAAGCTGAAATCGACCTATACCGATGCGCTGCAGCAGCAGATCGATCGCGATACCGGCCGCGTCCACACCAGCTATTCGCTGACCGGTGCACAGACCGGGCGACTGTCCTCGACCGATCCAAACTTGCAGAACATCCCGATCCGCACCGAGATCGGGCGCCAGATCCGCGACGCGTTCATCGCCGAGCCCGGCAACGTCATCCTGGCGGCCGACTATTCGCAGATCGAGCTGCGGCTGGCGGCGCATATGGCCGACGTGCCCCCCTTGCGCGACGCGTTCCTGCGCGGCGAGGACATTCACGCCGCGACGGCACATGAATTGTTCGGCGAGGTCAATCGCGACACGCGCGGGCGCGCCAAGACGATCAACTTCGCGATCCTTTACGGCATTTCGCGCTGGGGCTTGGCCGGCCGGCTGGAGATCGACGCCGACGAGGCACAGGCGATGATTTCGCGCTATTTCGACCGCTTTCCCGGCATCTCGGCTTATATCAACGAGACGCTCGAGGGCGTGCGGCAGAAGGGCTACACCGAGACCTTGTTCGGCCGGAAGACCTGGTTCCCCCAGATCCGCGCGCCGATCCAGCACATCCGCCAGGGCGCCGAACGCGCCGCGATCAACGCCCCGATCCAGGGCACCAGCGCCGACATCATCAAGCGCGCCATGGCGCGCATGGGGCCGGCGTTGCGCGACGCGGGCCTGCCGAACGTGCGCATGCTGCTCCAAGTGCATGACGAACTGGTGTTCGAGCTGCCTGAGGGCGATGTCGCTGCGGCCAGCCCGGTGATCGAACGCGTCATGGCGACCGCCGCCGAACCGGCATTGGTGCTGAGCGTGCCGCTGGCGATCGAGATCGGGACCGGGGCAAGCTGGGGCGCCGCGCATTGAGCGACGCCGCCGAGCAGGACATTGCCGCGCTTGCCAAAGGCGGGCGGACCAATGTCGGCGGGTTCGCGATGCGGCTGGTCGCGCGGCTGCCGTTCCTGTTCATTGCGGGCCGCGTCTACGGCCCGGATCTGGTCGGGCGTTTCGCGCTCGCCGTGGTGGTGGTCGAGCTGGCGGCGCTGCTGGCGACGCTGGGGCTGAAGCGCGGGCTGGCCCAAGCGCTGTCGGCCGATGACCGGCCGCCGGCGCATATCGTGTGGGATGCGCTGATCGTCACGCTGTTTGCTGCGGTCCTCGCGAGCGGCGTGCTGCTGTTGTTTCCGCAGGTGATGTACCCTGACAGCGATATTTCGGGCGCCGAACCGTGGCTCGCCGTGATCGTGTTCGCCGGCGCTATGTCCGACGTCAGCCTCGCGGCGCTGGCCTATCGTCACAACGTCAAGGCCACGGTGACGGCGCGGGCGGTGATCGAGCCGTGGACGATCAGCATCGGTGCGTGGGTGTTCTCGTTCTACTCGCTGCATGACGGGCTGATCCTCGCCTATATGGCGTCGATGCTGGCCGCGTTGATCGCGTCGCTGGTGCCGTTCGTGAAAAGCTATGGCCTGCCGCGCGGCTGGCGGCCGCATCCGGGGCGGTTGGCGGCGCTGGCGCGGCGCAACGTGCCGCTGGCCGGGGCCGATGCGATCGAATGGGCGACGCGCAATGTCGACCGCTTCATCCTCGGCGTGATGTTCGAGCCCAAGGTGGTCGGCATCTATTATATGGCGCAGCAGGTCGCCTCGCTGCCGGGCAAGCTCAAGACCAGCTTCGACCCGATCCTCGGACCCGTCATCACCGAGAGCCTGGCGCGGAACGACAAGGCGGCGATCGCGCAACAGGTGCGGCAGGTGGCGTTCTGGATCATCGCGGCGCAGGCCTGTCTCGCACTGATGGGGTCGATCCCCGGCGAAGCGGTGATGGGGCTGGTCGGCCCGCAGTTCGTTGCCGGCACCGCCGCCCTGGGGTTCCTGCTTACCGCCGAGGTGCTCGCCTCGACCGGCGCGGTGTGCGAATCCGCGCTGGTGTACATCGCGCGGCACCTCAACCTGACGATCTCGGTGGTGATGCTGACGATCCAGATCGCGCTGAGCTTCGCGCTGATCCTCGCGATGCGCGCGATCGGCTGGCCGACCAATTACCAGGCGGCGGGGCCGGCGGTGGCGCTGCTCCTGTCGGTGTCGCTGTCGTCGCTGGTCAAGGCGAGCTTGCTGTCCCGACTGCTCAAGGCGCGCGTCTCGCCGTTGCGCTGGACCTTGCTGTGGGCGGTAGTGGTCACCATCGTGGTGGGATCGGCCTTCACCGCGCTGCCGCACCGCTTCGAATGGGCCGAACTGGTGTTCGGGCTGCCGGCGATCTTCGGCGTCTATTGGTTCGTGCTGTGGCGCTGGGCGTTTGGCCCTGAGGATCGGGCGCTGTTTGCCAAATTCCCCAAGCCGTCGGAAGCGACGCTGCCGGCGGAATAGCCCAGCAGGGTTCGCTCTCTTTTCTCCGTCATCCCGGCGAAAGCCGGGATCTCCCGGTGGGAGCGCGCGCCCTTGCCGCATGAGATCCCGGCTTTCGCCGGGATGACGGTAGGGTGGATGGCGCCAATCAGTGCCGGAAGTGGCGCATGCCGGTGAAGACCATCGCCAGCCCCGCCGCATCGGCGGCGGCGATGACCTCGTCGTCGCGGATCGAGCCGCCGGGCTGGATTACCGCCGTGGCGCCAGCCTCGACCGCGGCGAGCAGGCCGTCGGCGAAGGGGAAGAACGCATCCGAGGCGACCGCCGAGCCGATCGTGCGTGGCTGCGCCCAGCCGGCCTTTTCCGCAGCGTCCTTGGCCTTCCATGCGGCGATGCGCGCGGATTCGAGGCGGTTCATCTGGCCGGCGCCGATGCCGGCGGTGGCGCCGTCCTTGGCGTAAACGATAGCGTTGGACTTGACGTGCTTGGCGACTGTCCAGGCGAAGCGGCAATCGGCCAGTTCCTGCGCCGTGGGCTGGCGCTTGGTCACGACCTTCAGTTCTGGGTTCGCGCCATTGTCGCGCGTCTGGACCAGCCAGCCGCCGGCGATGGACTTGGCGAACAGGCCGGCCCGCGCCGGATCGGGCAGATCGCCGGTCAGCAGCAGGCGGAGATTCTTCTTGGCCGCGAACAAAGCGATGGCGGCCTCATCGGCATCGGGGGCGACGACGACCTCGGTGAAGATACCGGTGATGGCGCGCGCGGTGGCCTCGTCGAGCGGGCGGTTGACCGCGATGATGCCGCCGAACGCCGACACCGTGTCGCAGGCAAAGGCCTCGGCATAGGCCTGTTCGAGCGTGGCCGCGGTGGCGACGCCGCAGGGGTTGGCGTGCTTGACGATGATGCAGCTGGGCGCGGCGTCACGGAATTCGGCGACCAGTTCGAGCGCGGCGTCGGCGTCGTTGAGATTGTTGTAGCTGAGTTCCTTGCCCTGCACCTGCCGCGCCTGACCGATGCCGCGCGTGTGCGGACCGGCCGGCTTGTAGAAAGCGGCGGCCTGATGCGGGTTCTCGCCATAGCGCAGCGTCGTGCCGAGCTTGAGCGTCAGCGGCAGGGTTTCGGGGAACATCTGGCCCTGATCGGCAAAGGCGAACCAACTGGCGATCATCGCGTCATAGGCGGCGGTGGCGGCGAAGGCCTTGGCGGCGAGCAGCTTGCGGTCGGTCAGCGTCGTGCTGCCGTCGGCGACCAGCGCATAGTCGGCCGGATCGGTGACGATCGCGACGAACGCATGATTTTTGGCCGCCGAGCGGACCATCGATGGGCCGCCGATATCGATATTCTCGATCACCTCGTCGCGTTCGGCGCCCTTCGCCACGGTCGCCTCGAACGGGTAGAGATTGACAACCACCAGATCGATCGCGCCGATGTCATGCTCGGCCATCGCAGCGGCATGGGCGGGATCGTCACGCACCGCGAGCAGGCCGCCATGGACCTTGGGGTGGAGCGTCTTGACCCGGCCGTCCATCATTTCGGGAAAGCCGGTGAGCTCGCTGATGTCCTTCACCGCAAGGCCGGCGTCGCGCAGCGCCTTGGCCGTGCCGCCGGTCGAGACCAGTTCGACACCCTTTTCCGCCAGCGCGCGCGCCAGTTCAACGACGCCGGTCTTGTCCGAAACCGATAACAAAGCGCGGCGAATGGTGATATCGGTCATGGCGGAGGCTCCGGGGGGCTGAGAGTCCGCGCCCCTTGGCCTGTCAGCCCGCGCGCTTCAAGGCCCAGCTGACACTGGCGCCGCCGGCGGGCGATTCTCCGCTGACGACGAGTTGCTGGGTCGATTGCGGGCGACCCTCGCCATCGATCCACAGGCTTTCCTCGATCGCCAGCGCGCCGCCGCGGCAACGGAACTGCCACAGCACATTGCCCGGCAGGCGCAGCAAGGCGGCCTGACCATCGGCGGTCGGGGTGACGCGCACGCCGGCACCGAGATGGAAGCGGATCGCGAAGGCCGTGGCGCCTGGCTTGCGCCGCTTCGCGCCGGGCAGCAGCGAATCCTCGCCGCGCAGCTCGCGGCCGTCGCTGCCGAGCACGAGCTGGCGGCGGTGGAGGAAGCCGTGGCGGCGGACATAACCGTCATGGCTGGCCTCGAGCCGGCTCGAAGCATCGCTCTCCTGCCGGGTCAGTTCGACCTCGGCGACGCCGCGACCGAGCGTGCCGTCGGCATGGATCGCCGTGGAGTTGGAATCGCCGACGATCAGCGTGGAATGCGCCGCGGTGGTGCGCAGGCCATCGGCCAGCGCGGACGGGATCTGCGCCAGCGCGGCGCGCGCGCCGCCGCAATTGACCACGACCCGGTGCGCGCCATCGGACATTTCGAACGCCAGCGTCGAGGCACAGCCGCCCTCGACCAATCGCGCGACCGGCGGCGGGGCGGCATCGATGATGACCACCGTCTGACCGGCGGCGAGGCGCTGATAACCCCAGTCGCGCGCCTGGCGCAGCGGACGGGTGCGGATGCCGGTGCCGGCGACGATCTGTGCGATGCCCTCGGCGGTCAGCGGGCCACCGCCCTGCCAGCTCGACAAAGCGCCGTCGCCCAGCGTCACGCCGAGCAACGCCGGGACCATGCGGGCCAGCGTCTCGGTGATGATCGCCGGCGCCTCGAGCCGCCGCGCGGCGTAAGTCTCGCGCAGCATGGTGAGCAGCATGATGATGTCGAGCTGCGCGGCAGGGGCGCGCGCGACGCTGCCGCCATCCTCGAACACCGAGGCGTGGATCGCCTTGACGAGATTGGCTTCGGTATGGCCACGGCGCGCGTCGCCGCCGGGAATCAGCAGCCCGGCGCAGACGACACCGCACAAGGCGGCGATGCGCGGCACGCCGGGGGCCATCTTCTCGGCGCTGCGATCGATGTGGCGGGCGCCGCGGGCCAGCGTGTTGAGCACGCGCGAGCGATAGACCAGATCGCCGCTCGACAGGATCAGCGGCGCATGCGCGGTCCAGAACAGGATGCGCCGGCCCCACAAATCGGCGCGCCACGCCGGTTCGCTGACGGTCTCGGCATGCGCGTCGAGCCAGCGCCGCATCAGCCCTTCGGCGATCGGCACCGCCTGCGGGCGGGTGGCGACGCTCGACAGGTCGCGCAGCCAGGAGAAGCCCTGAACATAATCGCTGAACGCGCGATTGGGCTCGCGTTTGGCAAGGTCGAGCGCGGCGAGCGAACGCTGCTCGCCGCGAAAGTTGATCGTGCCTTCCAGCAACGATCGGCCGCGTGCGACGTCACCGGTAAAGGGATCGTCGGGTACCGCGATGAGCTTGAGCGGGTGCCGGCCCTTGAGGCGCAGGCCGTGAATCGGCGTGCGCCAGGTCAAGCGGTGAAAACGTTCGGTGATGCGCTCGGCCAGCGACAGGCCCTTGTCGCCGCCCAGCCGCACCAGCCGCTTGCCCTCGTCGATGCCGTCGGGGCCGGCATCGTCGCCATCCTTGCTCACACGCCGCGCAATGCGGCGATGTTCGCCGCATAGCCTGTCGGGCCGTCACGGAACACGGCGGTGCCGGCAACCAGCGCATCGGCACCGGCCTCGATCGCGCGACGTGACGTCACGGCGTCGATGCCACCATCGACTTCGAGATCGACCGCCAGGCCGGCCTTGTCGATCATCTTGCGGATGCTCTCGATCTTGCGCAGCGAACTGGGGATGAAGCCTTGGCCGCCGAAACCGGGGTTGACGCTCATCACGAGCACGAGATCGACCTCCTCGAGCAGATAATCGAGCGCCTTGGCCGGCGTCTGCGGCGTGAGCACAACACCGGCGCGCTTGCCGAGCTTGCGGATGTGCTGGAGGCTGCGATGGGTGTGCGGCCCGGCCTCGACATGGATGCTGATCGTGTCGGCGCCAGCTTCCGCAAAGGCATCGAGATAGAGGTCGACCGGCGCGATCATCAGATGGACGTCGAGCGGTTTGCTTGTGTGCGGGCGGATCGCCTTCACCACCGCCGGGCCGATGGTGATGTTGGGCACGAAATGGCCGTCCATCACATCGACATGGATCCAGTCGGCACCGGCGGCGTCGATCGCGCGCACTTCCTCACCCAGTTTGGCGAAGTCGGCCGAAAGGATCGAAGGGGCGATACGGACGGGATGCTGCATGACGCCCTGTAGCATGGCGGCATCCTCTCGCAAGTCGGTGTCAGGCGGTTCGTTTGAGCCTGGCGATGAAGAAGCCGTCGCAATCGTCGGGTACGATCATGCCGGGGAGGGTGCGGACCTGGCCGAGCGCATCGGGCGCGATGCCGGCGGGGAGTTCGTCCGCGCGGACCGGATCGATCGCATAGTCGCCGCGCGCGGCAAGCAGCGCGGCGACCTGTGCCTCGCCCTCGGCCGGTTCGAGCGAGCACGTGGCATAGACCAAAACGCCGCCCGGCTTCACCCAATCGGCGGCGCGGGCGAGCAGTTTCGACTGTAGCGCGGCCATCTCGGCGATGCGCGACGGCAGGACGCGGTGGATGACGTCGGGATGGCGACGAAAGATGCCCGTCGCTGTGCACGGCGCGTCGAGCAGCACGGCATCGGCCGGGGCTTTCGGTTTCCAGTTCAACAGATCGGCGGCGATGACCTCGGCCGACAGGCCGGTGCGTTCGAGATTTTCGGAAAGTCGCGCCAGACGACTTTTCGAGGCGTCGATTGCGGTGACCGTCCAGCCGGCGCTGGCCAGTTGCATCGTCTTGCCGCCCGGCGCAGCGCACAGGTCGAGCGCGGTACCGGTGCCGCGACCGATCAGGCGCGCGGGGAGCGAGGCGGCGATGTCCTGCACCCACCAGCGACCCTCGCCGAAGCCGGGCAGCTCCATGACACCACCGGCGTCGCGGCGGATATGGCCGGGGAGCAGCGAGATGCCCTCCAACTCCTCGGTCATCGCCTCGGTTTCGGCCGGATCGAGCAGGGTGAGGTCGAGCGGCGGGGGATCGGTGATGGCGCGCGCGGCGGCCTCGACCATCGCGTCGCCCCAGGCGGCGCGCCAGCGCTCGGCGACCATCGTCGGCAATGTCGCCACCTCGGGCAGTTTCGCCTCGCCACGCATCAAGGTGCCGAACACGCCGTGCACCAGCTTGCGCGGGCCGCCATCGACGAGCGGCAGGGCGGTGGTGATCGCGGCATGCGGCGGCGTGGCGAGGATCAGCACCTGCGCCAGCGCAAGCCGCAGCGCGAAGCGCGCCTTGGCGTCATCGGGCAGGTTGTTCTTCGTGGCGGAGTCGATCAGCGCATCGAGATCGGGCAGGCGGCGCAAGGTCGCCGCGGCGATAGCATGGGCCAGCGCGCGATCGTCGGGGCGGTCGATCCCCGCAGTGGCACGGGTCAGCGCGGCTTCGAGCGGCAGGCCCTGGCGCAGCACCGCGTCGAGCAGCTTGAGCGCGGCACGGCGCGCGGCGAGGCCGGGGGCATCATCGCGGGATTGATCGCGCCGCCGCTGGAGCGCAGAGAGTTCCTGCCCGTATCGGAGATCAGCCATGGGTCGTCGTCCCGCACATGTTAAGCCGCCCGCCTATCTCTCGAAGAACCCGCCGCTGCCCGAGCCGGTGGCGGTAAAAGCCGAGGGCAAGGATCCGCTCGGCGAGGATCCGACGCGCTATGGCGACTGGACGCTGAAGGGTATCGCGGTCGATTTTTAGCTCCCCGTGCTCCTGCGAAAGCAGGAGTCCAGGGTTCCGGGCGGCACGTTCGTGGCCTTGGGTTCCTGCTTTCACAGGAACACGAGAAAGCAAGGCCATGCTCACCGCGTCAACTCAACCAGCTTGAGCACCGTATTCCAGTTGCGCGCCGTGGCGAGCTTGGGAAATTTTGCCTTGTTCATCGATTGCGGCAACTTCGAATGGCCGACATCGACCGGATAGTCGACGAACAGTTCGCGACCCTCAGCGGCAAGGCGCTCGGGGCCATCATGGGCCAGCGGCAGCAGGTGTGCCGGGAATGGCTCGCGGTGAAAATGTACCAGCAAATGGCTCGGGTGCGCCTTCGCCGCTTCGGGAAAGGGATTGGCCTTCACCACCGCCACGAGGTCAGCATGGCTGCGCAACAGCCAGCCGGTATCAAGGCCGAGTTTCGCCTTGGCCTCATGTTCGAGACGCGCCTCCAGCTTCGCCGCGTCCTTCTCCTCGCTGTCGAACACCGCATTGCCCGATGCGAGCAACGTCTTGACGTCAGTCAGGCCGAGTCCCGTGAGAAAGTCGCGCAGATCGGCCATCGGGATCTTGCGATTGCCGCCGACATTGACGCCCTTGAGGAGAACCGCCCAGCGCATCAGATATCCTCGCGCGACAGCGGCCGGGCAAGCAGCGCGCCGACCACATCGCGGACATCGGCGCCGGCAAGCAGCGCGCACACCGCCTCGGTGACTGGCATGTCGATGCCTGCAACCTCGGCCGCCTCGCGCAACACGGGAGCGGTGAAGGCGCCCTCGGCGACGGTGCGGCGATCGGCAAGCAGTTCGCCAGCGGGTCGACCCTGACCCAGCCCGACGCCGAGCGAGAAGTTGCGCGAACTGGTCGAGGAACAGGTCAGCACCAGGTCGCCCAGGCCCGACAGGCCGGCCAGCGTCTCGGCACGCGCGCCGCGGGCAAGGCCGAAGCGGGTCATCTCGGCAAAGCCGCGCGCGATCAGCGCGGCGCGGGCATTCTGGCCGAGCCCGGCACCCTCGACCACGCCACAGGCGATGGCCAGCACGTTCTTGACCGCGCCGCCAATCTCGGCACCGATCACGTCGGTCGAGAAATAGGGGCGGAAGGCGGGCAGCGCGAGCCGGTCGCCGAGCGCGGCGCCGATCGCCTCGTCGGCGCAGGCCAGGGTCACCGCGGTCGGCAGGCCGGCGGCGACCTCGTGCGCGAAGGTCGGGCCGGAGATGACCGCGATCGGCGCATCGGGCTGCACCTCGGCGACGACCTCGCTGATCAGCAGGCGCGTACCGGCCTCGATGCCCTTCGCGCACAGCACCAGCGGCGTTGCACCGATCGCCATGCCGGCGAGCACCGTGCGGACATGCTGGGCGGGAACGACCACGAGCAGCGCATCGCATGACGTCAGGTCGCCAAGATCACCTGTCGCGTGGATCGCGGGCGACAACGTGACGCCGGCGAGGAACAGCGGATTTTCATGGGTGCCGTTGACCGCCGTGACGACCTCAGGCTCGCGCGCCCATAAGGTGACCGCCTCGCCGCCCTGTGCCGCGACCTGGGCCAAAGCGGTGCCCCATGCGCCGCCGCCGATGACACCTACCCTCATGCCTTCACTCCCGCGCCGCGTACCGCCTCGGCCCCCGGATCGAGCGGCCAGCGCGGCCGGGCCGGGATATCGAGCGGATCGGTCAGCCCGGCGGCGAAGCGCTCGGCCCCGGCCCAGCCGATCATCGCGGCATTGTCGGTGCACAGCCAGAGCGGCGGCGCGACGAAGCGCAGATCGTGGGCGTGGGCGAGATCCTGCAAGGCCGAACGCACCGCCCCATTGGCGGCGACGCCGCCGGCGACGACCAGCGCGGTAATGCCGCTTGCCTTGTCGAGCTGGCGCCTGGTGCGATCGATCAGGCAGTCGACCACCGCCTGCTGGAACGAGGCGGCGATATCCTCGGCGCTGTATTTATTGGCGTCGCGCGCGCGAAGCACCGCGCTTTTCAGACCGGCAAAGGAGAAATGCGGTTCGGCCGTACCGAGCAGTGGGCGCGGCAGCGGCACGGCATGGCGGTCGCCCAGCGCAGCCGCCCGCTCGACCGCCGGCCCGCCGGGAAAACCGAGGCCGAGCAGCTTGGCGGTCTTGTCGAACGCCTCGCCCTCGTCATCGTCGATGGTGGTGGCGAGGCGACGATAATCGTCAACGCCGCGCACCTCGAGCAGTTGGCAATGCCCGCCCGAGACGAGCAGCAGCAGATAGGGGAAGGCCAGGTCGGGATCGGACAGGCGCGGGCTGAGCGCATGGCCTTCGAGATGGTTGACCGCGATCAGCGGCTTGCCCGCAGCATGCGCCAGCGCCTTGCCGGTGACCAGCCCGACCATAACGCCGCCGATCAGGCCCGGACCGGCGGTCGCGGCGACGGCGTCGACATCGGCCAGCGTGACGCCGGCATCGGCCAGCGCGGCCTCGATTAGCGGGATCAACGCGTCGACATGCGCCCGCGCAGCGATCTCCGGCACCACGCCGCCATAAGGGCGGTGCGCCGCTTCCTGCCCGGCAAGGCGATGCGCCAGCACCCGGCGGTCCGAGGTGACCAGGGCCGCCGCGGTTTCGTCACAGGAGGATTCGAGGCCGAGGATCAGCGCCATGCCCGCCCATCTAGGGATTCGTGCGCCGCTTGTCGAAGGGCGGCCGGACAAGGCCGATGTGACCGTAATTTTGTCAGTGCGACCTGACCCGAATTCCCTCTAAGAGCCCGGTAGAGACGGAGGCCTGGATGGGTGACATTATTCGCATCGGTACGCGTGGCTCGCCGCTGGCGCTGGTCCAGGCGACCATGGTCAGGGACAGGCTCGCCGCGGCGCATGGCCTGACCGGCGAGATCGTCATCATCAAGACCACCGGCGATATGGTGCAGGATCGCGCGCTGGCCGAGATCGGCGGCAAGGCGCTCTGGACCAAGGAGCTCGACCGCGCGCTGCTTGGCCGCGAGATCGATTGCGCGGTGCATTCGATGAAGGATGTCGAGACCATCCGGCCTGACGCCATCATCATCGCCGCGATGCTGCCGCGCGCCGATGTGCGCGACCGGCTGATCGGCGCCGACAGCATTGCCGCGCTGCCGGCAGATGCGGTGGTCGGCACCAGCTCGCCGCGCCGCGCCGCGCAGCTGCGCCGGTTGCGGCCGGATGTGAAGCCGGTGCTGTTCCGCGGCAATGTCGATACAAGGCTGGCCAAGCTGGCGGCCGGTGAAGTCGACGCGACCTTGCTCGCGGCGGCCGGGCTCGACCGGCTCGGACGCGCCGATATCGGTACGGCAATCGCGACCGACGTCATGCTGCCGGCGCCGGCGCAAGGCGCGGTCGGGATCGAGACGCGGACCGACGATGCCCGGCTGCGCGCCTGGCTGGCAGCGATCGACGACGGCGCGACGCATCGCTGCGTGCTGCTCGAGCGCGCCTTGCTCGCGGCACTGGCGGCGGACTGCCATTCGCCGGTGGCGGCGCTGGCGCGCGAGGAGGGCGAGCGGGTGACGATCCGTGCCGAACTGCTCACCGAAGATGGCAGCGACCATGTCGCCGGCGAGCGCAGCGGCACGGTCGGCGATTTCGGCGTGGCCGAGGCGCTGGCCGCCGACTTGTTGAGCCGCGCGTCGCCCGCCGTGCGGCGATTGTTCGCGGCGTGACCCGCACAATCGCGGTGCTGCGCCCAGAGCCGGGCAATGCGGCGACCGTGGCACGGGTGATCGCGGCGGGGCGGCAGGTGATCGCGCTGCCCCTGTTCGTAGTGCGCCCGCTCGCCTGGACCGCACCCGACCCGGCCGATTTCGACGGCCTGTTGTTCACCAGCGCCAATGCCGTGCGGCATGGCGGGACGGAACTGGCGCGGCTTAGCGGGCTGCCGGCCTTCGCCGTCGGCGAAAACACCGCACAAGCTGCGCGGGGCGCCGGTTTTGACGTCAAGGCGTCCGGTGCCGGCGATGCTGCAGCGATCATCGCGCAGGCACGGGCATCGGGGCATGCCCGGCTGCTCCATCTCGGCGGCCAGGAGCGCTCGGTCGATATCGAAGGGGTGATCGCGGTCTATGCCAGCGAGCCCATGCCGATCGCCGCGACGGACCTGATGGGGCTGACCGGATCGGTCGCCATGCTCCATTCGGTCCGCGCTGCGCAACGCCTCACCGAGCTGCTCGATTCGGCCGAGATGGCGCGCGACCTGCTGGCACTGGTCGCGATCAGCCCGGCCGTGGCGCAGGCCGCCGGGATGGGCTGGCGCGCGGTGGCGACCGCCTCGGTGCCGCGCGACGATGCGATGATCGCAGCCGCCGGCACGCTGGTCGATTGACCGGCCCGCCGGGCGCGGGGATAAGGCGGTCATGGATCTCGACCCACCGAGCCCACCGCTCGTCGCGACTCCGGCGGTGACGCCGACCTTCACGACGCCGGTCGCCACGCCGCCACGGGCCATACCCTGGCTGCTGATCGCCATCGCCTTTGCCATCGGGCTGGCCGTGATGGCGCTGGCAGCGCATTATTATGTTCGCTGGTCGAGCGCGGCCCAGCCGGTCGCCGCCACCGGCCCGCTCGCGCCGGGCGCGCTCGCGCCGAATGCGGTCACGCCGGCACCGGCACCGCCGGGCACCACGATCGACGCGCTGTCGGCGCGCGAGAACGAACTGGGCGGGCGGCTTGCCGTGCTCGAGTCACGAACCGTAGCGGTCGACGAGGATGCCCGCGCCGCCGCCGGCAATGCCGGGCGGGCCGAGGCGTTGCTGATCGCGTTCAGCACGCGGCGCATGCTCGATCGCGGCCAGCCGCTCGGTTATCTCGAAGACCAGCTGCGCGTGCGTTTCGGCGCGCGCCAGCCAGTGGCGGTGGGGGCGATCCTCCAGGCGGCGCGAACACCGGTGACGCTGGAGGATCTGCGCGCCGGGCTCGACGGCGTCGCACCCTTGCTTGCCACGGGCGCGGCCAACGATGGCTGGCTGGCCAGCTTTCGCCGCGAAATGGGCAGCCTGATCGTCATTCGCCACGCCGGCACGCCATCGATGCTGCCCAATGACCGGCTCGCCCGCGCGCATCGCGCGCTCGATGCCGGCCAGGTCGAGGCGGCGCTGGCCGAGGTGGCACATATGCCTGGCGCGGCGAGCGCCGATGCGTGGATCAAGGCCGCGCGTAGTTATGTCGGCGCGCGCCAGGCGCTCGACCTGCTTGAAACCGCGGCGGTGCAGGGCCAGGCCTCGCGGCCCTGAAGTCGCCGCTCAGAACAGCCTGAACTGCGGATTGTCGCGACCGCGTAACGGCCAACGTGCCAGCACGCGATGCTCACCCGCCCCGACCAGGCTGTGGATCAGCAGGAGTTCCTCGACCGGCCAGTCATAGCCGCCGATGATCTGGCTGAACGGCGCACCCGATCGATAATAGAGCGTGATATGCTGGCTGAAACGCCAGTCATCGCGCAACGCGCCGGCGCGGCGCATCTTCTCTTCGATCGGTGCCTGAAGATCGCGCCAGGCAGGATTGGTGCGGCCTGGACGCAATGCCACCGAGTTCTCGCTGCCCGACAATCGATCGACCGCCACATCGAAGGGATCGGCGCTGATCTCGTCGCCGATCGCGCGCAGATCGTCGACGAGCGGTGTCGGCAGGACGTTGTAGTCGTTCGTGATGCCGAGCGTGGAATGGAAGCGCTCGTTCCCGACACGGGGCAAGCCCGGCGCGATTTCCTCGACCATATTGCCGATTTGCACACTGACGCGCGCTTCAGGCCGAAACGCGAAGAAAGCGCGATGAAGAATGTTTCTGGTACCCATGACGACTCGCCCGAGAGAATGATGTTCACTTTATGTTCCATCATTGCCGGAGAGTCGAGTCTTGGCCGAAGAACCGGCGGAAATGGGCTAGCGCGAGGATCCCGTGCGATGGATCAGCGCCATCGCGCCGGCCGGCGCGCGAACCTTGGCGCCATTGATGAAGAAGATGAAGGTTTCGCGCGGTTGCTTCGCCGGTGGCGTCGGATCGACATAGGGCAGGCCGTCGGGCGCGCCGCCTGCCGACCACGTGCTGGCGGCCGTCTTCCAGCGATCGAGTTCGGCTGGCGTATAGCCTGTCACCACCTCCTCGACGGCGTTTTCCAGCCGGGCATAGACGAAATCGCCGCTGACATCGGCGATCGCGGGGTATTCGGCCGAATCGGCATAGACGATCGCCACCCCGGCAGCCCGGCACAGGTCAATGAATTCGGGCACCGCGAAGCTCTCGTGCCGAACATGCACCGCATGGCGTAGCGCGACGCCGTCATGGCTGGCGGGAAGCAATTTGAGGAACGCACCGAAATCGGCCGCGTCGAATTTCTTGGTCGCCATGAACTGCCACAGGATCGGGCCAAGCCGGTCGCCCAGCTCGACGATGCCCTGGCCGACGAAGCGCGCGACCGATTCGCCCGCCTCGGCGAGGATCTTGCGGTTGGTGCAGAAGCGCGACGCCTTGAGCGTGAAGACGAAACCGTCGGGCACGGCCTTGGCCCAATTCTCGAACGTCGCCGGCTTGAAGCCGGAATAATAAGTCCCGTTGACCTCGATCGCAGTGAGTTTCGATGCGGCATATTCGAGTTCGCGCTTGTGCGGCCATTTGTCGGGGAAGAAGGTGCCGCGCCAGGGCTCATAGGTCCAGCCGCCGATACCGATGCGAATCGCTGAGTTGGTCATTCGACCATTCTATCGCGGTCCGCGTGCCGCGCGAAGACTTCGCGACCGGCGGCTCAATCGCGCCGCTCGACAAAGTCGTAGCGATCGCGAATCCGGCGGTTGAAAAATCCGCCCTTGGAAAAGGCGCGCCGCATCGCCTCCACCTCGCGCTGCGGCACGGCGAGATAGGAATAATGTCGGCCGCTCACGAACCTGATGTCGAGACGCTGGTCGGCCGGATCGTAATCGAACGAGCGGATGACACTGGACGGCATGCGCTTTCAACGCACGCCGTGCCGATCACGTTGCACGGGAAGCGGCGGGCGCCGAAGCGCCCGCCCGCCGATGCTACCACTTCACGCCGATGCGGCCGTAGAGGTAGCGGCCGTTGAATCCGAACGGCGAGTAATAAGGGAAGCCGACCAGGCCCGTGCTATTGAGCGTGGTGCCGCGCGACGAGGTCAGCGGCACGGCATCGGGATAGGTGTCGAAAACATTGTTCGCCCCCAGCGCCAGGTTGAGGTTGTGGACCACCTCGTAGCGCGCCTCGAGATCGAAGATCGTGTGGCGCCCGGTGTGGATATCGTCCTCGGCAAAGCCGGTGCTGCTCGGCTGGGTCACGTCGCCATAATAGGATGCGCGTGCTGTGATGCCGACCTTGTCGAGCGACCAGTCGATCGTGCCGACCAGCTTGGTGCGCGGCGTGCCCTGCTCGAACGAGATGATGCGCTGACGGCTGAAGATCGGCAGCGTCTGACTGACCGTCGTGCCGCCCGTGTTGGGTACGACCGCCGTGATCGTCACCGGCGCCGGCGCCTCGGTCACCTTGATGTCGTTGAAATTGGCCGCGACGGTGAAGTCGAAGGTGCCGACATTGTCGCTCTTCGTGCGATAATGCGCGACCACGTCAATGCCCTTGGTGGTCGAGCGGATACCGTTGAGGAAAAAGCGCCCCGCGGTAACGGTGGTGATGCCGTTATTGGCCAAGGTCTGCACGACGGCCGCACCGCTGAGATTCTCCGACAGCGCGATCTGGTCGCGGATCTTGATCTGATAGGCATCGACCGA
>NZ_JAQGLG010000072.1 GCF_028292965.1 Sphingomonas bacterium
GGCGATGATGCACAGGCCGGTGCCGGCGAGCGCGCGGCGGATGTCGGGCAAGGCCTCCTCGGCGGCGCGGCGGCCGATCTCCGGGTCGGCCCCTGCCCCCAGGCCACCGGTCAGGCTCCGGCCAAGCTGTAGCCGGTGCGGCGCATCGACCGCATTCAGCGCCTGCCCGTCGGTGTTGGCGCAGAACAGGCGCAGGCCATGGTCCGGTTGGCGCAACAGGGCGGCGACGGCATTGCCGCCGGCACCACCGACCCCGATCACCGTGACCTCGCGACCTCTGTCATCATCAAATCCCTGTACCGCCATTACCACGCTCCCAATAACCCATCGATTCGCCTTCGAAATGATGGTTAAGAGGATCTCGAACAGTCGCCATGCTGTAGATTCACAGTATTATCGGCGTAACGCTTGGAGAAATCGCAGGAGACTGCGGAATAAAGCTCCACTTCGCTACCGATCGGAATCCGCAGACCGTAGAATCCCCGATACGTAGTCGTACGACATCGTAGATTCACGCGCTGCACCGAATCGTAAACCACCTGTTAACCATGATCTCACAACGACATTCGGGACGTGGGGCATGGACGAACTCTTTATCGGCAGCGCGATCTGCAAGGTCTCCAAACGGGGCGACCTGATGCTGCCGACGCCGTTCCGCAAGACCGCACGGGTGCGCTCGGCAACGCCCGAGGTCAGGCTGTTCGTCGACATCGACCAGGAGGCGGGCTGCTTGCGGCTGTTCGACCGCGCCTGGCTCAACCGCGCCTATCACGAAGCCGAGGCAGCAGCCGAGGCCGCTGCACTGTGCCGCACCGCGCGTGACGCCGGCCGCCGCCGCCTGCTCGCCTTCGCCACACAGATCGATGTCCAGCCCAACGGCCAGTTGACGCTGCCGGCGGTGGCGCGGGCGCGGCTCAAGATCAGGGATCGCGCACTGCTCGTCGCGGCCGGGGACCAGTGCGAGATCTGGGACGTCGACCATGTGCTCGAATGGGGCAGCGACGACCTGGTCAGGCTGGCCCAACTTCATCTCAACCATCATCACAGCGACGGAGCCGATCATGAAATTGCAATGTCACCTGCGCGGCCACAGCGTCGCACCCCGGGCGGTGGAAAACCGCGGCTTCCTGTTCAGCCGCTGCCGTCGCTGCCGCTGCGACATGGTCCGCTCGGCCATGTCAGACTCCAGTAAGTGGACGATCGTGCCGGCCGAATTCCGCGTGGCGTGGAATGGAGTCGAGCCCAACAAGATGTTTGATCCACATTACTATCACTCATCAATTACCCGGATTCGCGCGATATTTTCCAGCACGCGCGAGCTGTTGTTCCTCGCCTTGCCGCTGCTCACATCCAGAGTTAACGATGTATTTCGGAAACCATGCAAGGCTTTTTTTGCAGTTAAAGCGCCAAAGCAATTAATTATCTTTTCCAGCGTTCCAGTAACTGCGAAACAATGGCGCCTTGTCGCAGGTCTTGGCGCGGAGCAGAAATCGATCCGGTTTGAATGTATATTCGAAAAGTGGGCGGCATAGACAAGGTGTGCTTGACTATAATGACATGATAAATCAGGATGATTATCCCGAATACGCCGAGAAGGAGTGACCCGCCGGTGAAACGGTGTGTCTGGAGGGAAGTGTCACGGAGGACGACGACAAAAGTGCATTGATATGGGCCGCGTCGTGCGCGGTGGGGGGACTTGCGGTACTTTTGTTCGGGGGCATGACACTCGGTATCGGCCTGATCGTGCCGTTGTGCGGCGCCATCCTGATCGGCATAGCCGGTTGGCTGACGGGGCGGCGGACGCTCTCGCCGCAGCTGGCACCGGCCGACCTGCGCGCCGCGCTCGACGCCGCATCGATCGCGCTGACCGGGGAAGACGGCATCATCACCCACTGGTCGCGCGGGTGCGAGGCGCTGTACGGCTGGACCGCGGCGGAGGCGATCGGTCGCAACAAATATGCTCTGCTTTCCTCGACCCGGCCCGACGGCACGAGCATGCCGGTGGTCCGCTTCGAACAGGCCGGCGAGCAGGAACTGCTCGAACGGCGCAAGGACGGCGCCACGATCAATGTGATCGAACGCCACCTGTTGCTCGGGTCGCGCCCGAACCGCGACGCCCGCGTGGTGCTCAAGATGCTCGACATCTCCGACCGGGTCAGCGCCGAGAGCGCCCTGCGCGAAAGCGAATCGCGCCTCGCCACGGCAACCGCCGCGGCACGCATCGGCGTGTCCAACTGGAACGTCCCGAACGGCACGATCGCGTGGAGCAGCGGCTCGGCCGAGCGGCTCGGCTTTCCGCCCGGCGGCATCAACAACTTCGCCGAATGGGAGGCGCTGGTCGATGCCGACGATGTGCGCGACATCATGGCGGCCGTCGCCAGGGCCGCGGCGGTGCACCAGGAGCGGATTGATTTCCGCTATCGCCTGCGCCAGCCGGACGGGTCGCGGCGCACGATCGAGGGCGTCGCCTGTTGCGTCTATGATGCCGGGGGTGAACTGCTGGAGGTCGTCGGCACTAATATCGACGTGACCGATCGCGTCGAGCGCGACGCCGCACTGAAGGCGCGCGAAGTGCAGCTGCGTTCGGTATTGGAAGCCGCGCCGAGCCCGATGGTGGTCACCGACGGCAATGCCATCATCCTCGAATTCAGCCCGGCGGCGGAGCGGCTATGGGGTTATGCCGCCGGGGAGGTGCTGGGCCGATCGGCCTTGCCGCTGATCGCGCCCGAGGACCATGCGCGCTTCACCCGGGTCGTCACGCGCCAGCCGGCGCCCGAGGACAGCAATCCGGTGCGGCCGGCGGCGGCGGCCACCGCGATCGCCAGCGACGGCACGCGGCTGTCGGTCGAGGTCTATTACGGCCATGCCAGGACGCCGTCGGGCTACCTCATCACCTTGTTCTGCCATGACGTGTCGGAGCGGCTGGCGGCGGAGCAGCGCTTTGCCGAACTCAGCGCCGAGCTCAACCACGTCGCGCGGCAGAGCGCGATGAGCGAGCTTGCCGCCGACCTCGCCCATGAGCTCAACCAGCCGCTCAGCGCGACCGCCAATTTCCTTGCCGCCGCGCGCATGCTGATCGACCAGGGCGAGGACGGCCCGCGCATCGGCGATCTGCTGCGCATGGCCGAGGAACAGACGTTGCGCTCGGGCGAGATCATTCGCCGGCTGCGCGATTTCCTGGCCAAGCGTGACGCAGAAAAGAGCTTCCAGTCGATCGAGAACATCGTGCGCGAGGCGGTCGACCTGATCCTGTTCGGCACCGCGCATTATGACATCCGACTGACCTACGACCTGGACCGTCATGTCGACCGGGTGTTCGCCGATCGTATCCAGCTGCAGCAGGTGCTGGTCAATCTGCTGCGCAACGCGGTCGATGTGCTGCTGCATCAGCCGCGCGATGCGCGCGAGATCATCATCACCTCGCGCGCGACGATCGAGGGCATGGCCGAGATCGCGGTCAGCGACAGCGGCCCGGGCCTGCCCGACGCGGTGAGCGAGCAGCTCTATGCGCGCTTCGCCACCACCAAGAGCGGGAGCGCGATGGGCATCGGCCTGTCGATCTCGCGCCGTATTGTCGAGGCACATGGCGGCACGCTGGTGGCCGAGAACCGCCCGGGAGGCGGAGCGACATTTCGTCTCACGCTGCCCATCATCGAGGAGGTCGAGGAATGACTCGCAGCATCTATATCGTCGACGACGACGATGCCGTTCGCGCCTCGTTGCACACCTTGCTGTCGCTGCGATCGGACGTGATCGTGCGCAGCTTCCGCACCGGCGACCAGTTCATCGCCGCCGTGCCGCAGCTCGATACCGGCGTCGCGCTGCTCGATTTCCACATGCCCGGCACCAACGGGCTCGATGTGCTCGCGGCCCTGCGCGAGGCGGATGCTGATGCCGGCAAGTTCGCCGCGATCATGCTGACCGGTGAGGGCAATGTCCTGCTGGCGGTGCAGGCGATGAAGGCGGGGGCGCTCGATTTCATCGAAAAGCCCTATGAAGCGGCGACCCTGCTCGACACGGTCGACGCCGCTTTTGCCCATCTCGAACAGGCGAGCATCGCGGTGACGCACAGCGCGCAGGCGCGCGCGCGGATCGACGCCCTGTCGCCGCGCGAGCGCGACGTGCTGATGGGCCTGATCGAGGGCCGGGCCAACAAGGTGATCGCCTATGAACTGGATATCAGCCCGCGCACGGTGGAGGTCTACCGCGCCAATCTGATGACCAAATTGGCGGTACGCAGCCTGCCCGAAGCGCTGCGCGTCGCCTTTGCGGCGGGGATGATCTCGTCGAGCTGAGGCCGTGTAAGAAGAGTATTGGTTCGCGCAGAGACGCAGAGCCGCAGAGGGGTCGCGCCCGCGGCGTCTGTCTCGCGTCAGCAACAACTTTCGACATCAGTCCGGCACGGAATTTGCGCTAACGCGCGGGGCGTTGCCTCGAGGCGGAACTCCTCTGCGCCTCTGCGCCTCCGCGCCTCTGCGCGAACCACTCTTCTTTCTAACCTGGAGCGGCGAACCGCGTCAGTGAAACCGGGCCTGACGCCACACCGCAAGTGTTTCGCGGATCTGCTCACAGGCGCGCGCGCGGTCGACCTTGGCGACCTTGTGGGTAGGTGACGCGTCGCGGCCATCGGCCAGATGGATGAAGCCCCCCCAGCGATCACCCTCGGCCATCGTCTCGAACGATATCGCGACATCATCGTCATCGGTGATGAGAATCGCCGGCGGACGAGCGATGCGATCGAACGCCGGATCGTCCAGTGCGCCGTCATATGTCGCGAGCACTTCGCCGACGAGGGACAATTGCCCGATCAGCAAACCACGCAACGCCGCGTCGCGAACGATCAGGACAAGCAGCTCGTCAAAGGTCACGTCGATGCCGACTCCGGGCCGATACATTGTTATTCCTTGAAGTTATGCGTAGCCGGCGCAAGCGCATGCTTCGTATTTCTACGTAGGCAGGCGGGGGTCGGCGCCGTGTCGTACTGATATCGGACAAGCTGATTACCGCGACATTGCCGGGACTATCAGTATCTTCCCGGTATACTACCCATTATGGGCGGGGCGGGTCGCCCGATTGAACCGACCCGCCCGGCATGGAGGCCATCACCAGCCCTTCACCACGGCCACGCTCACGACAAGCGGCGGGAAATGCTGGATCGGTGATGCGCGAGCGCCTATTCCCTGCAGCACGCTGAAAGGAACGAAAGACGATGAGCGGAACGGACCTGGCCGGAAAGATGCGGGCCTTTTTCGGGGCGTCGGAAGACAAGAAAGAGTCCTCGGGCCGCTCGCACCGCCGCCATGACGGGAGCGGCAAGGCGCGACGCTCGCGGAAAGTCATGCAATCGGTTTCGGTCATCACGCTGGGCATCGACGATCTGGCGCGATCGAAACGTTTCTACACGGAAGGGTTCGGCTGGAAGCCGGTGTTCGAGGATGCCACGATCGTCTTCTACCAGTTGAACGGCCTGGTCTTCGGCACCTAGCTGGCGAGCGCGCTGGCGGAAGACATGAAACGCCCCGGCCACGGCCCGGGCAGCGCCGCGCTAGCGCACAATGTCCGCACGCGGGAGGAGGTCGCGCCGGTGATCGAGCGCCTCGTCGCCGCCGGCGGCACACTGTTGCGCGCGGCCGACGCCCCACCGCATGGCGGCTTCCGCGGCTATGTCGCCGACCCCGACGGCCATGCCTGGGAGATCGCCCACAACCCAGGCTTCACGATGGACGAGGCGGGGAATGTGAGGTTCGGGGTGTAGCGCGCGCTCGACGCTAAAGAGAAGAGAATGGTTCGCGCAGAGCCGCGGAGGCGCGGAGATGTAGCGTCCATCGCGAGTGTCTCGCGTCAGCAACGATCCTCCGGCGCCGGTCCAAAGCGAAGGCGCGCTGTCGCGCGGGCAGCTTTACCGACCGCAACTCCTCCGCGCCTCCGCGCCTCTGCGCGAACCATCTCTTTTTTCTGCCTGACCACACAGGGGCCTAGCCGGGCAGGTGCCGTACGATCGGCAGCCCCTCCTCCTCCCGTGGCGGCTCGAAATAGCGCGCCAGCGCCGCGAACTCGCCATGGCTGACCGTGAACTCATGCTCGCCGCCAGCGTTGCGCGCGTCGAGCCGGGTGAGGCATTGCCGGTCGGGCACGTCGAGCCAGTGCAGCCGCGCGGTGGCGCCGCCGCCCTCGGCCATCTCGCGCATCCAGCGTCGGCTGGCGACGGTGTTGGCGGGCCAGTCGAGCATCAGCGACAGGCCGGCGCATAGCAGGTCGACGAGATGCGGCGTCATCGCCGCGCGCAACCGCGCGCTCAGCTTGAGATAATCCTCGATCGTGCGCAGCTCGGTCGGGTAGAGCCGCGCCATCCACGGATCCTGGGCGACGAGCAGCGCGCCGTCATCGGCGAGCGTGCGGGCGAGGGTCGATTTGCCGGCGGCGACCTTGCCGCACAGCAGATGGAGTATCGGGGTATCGGAGGTCATGTTCCTGCCTCGTGCGGGCGCCGGCGATCATCGCCGGGGCCGGATGAACAAACGGACGAGCGGCCGGCCTGACGGGATCAGGCCGGGCGGCTAATTCGAAGGATCATCGCCGGACGGAACATGGGCGTCGTTTAACGCCGAATGTGCCTAACGCAACGTAAACGCCGAATGTGCGGAACTCCGCGACCGGGAATGCGCTACACGCCGACATGCCAAGCGAGCCGGGGCGGATGATGGTTGCCGATAGTGACGATGTGCGTGCCTTGCGCGGGCAGCCGCGGCTGAAGGTGTTTCTGCCGATCGAGATTTACGCCGGCACCACGCCGCTGCGCGCGCATCTGCTCGACCTGTCGGCGAGCGGCGCGCTGGTCCACAGCGCGGCCGCACCGGCGCCGGGCACACCGGTGCGGCTGATGGTCGGCGGCCTGGTGCGCACCGCGCGGGTGGTGTGGCAGGACGGGGTGCGCTTCGGCATCGCCTTCGCCCTGCCGCTGCGCGAGGCCGAGGTGGAACGGATGCTGGCGCCGGCACCGGCGATGCCGCTGCGGGCGTGATCCCCTTCTCCCTCTCCCCTGGACAGGGAAGAGGGATACCGCAGCTTGGCAGCTTGCTGCCTAGCGGAGGTTGGGAGAGGGGTTGAGCGGTCCGCAGGACCGCGCGGCGCAAGCGCGCCGCTCACCCCTCTCCCAGCTCCGACTAGGCCCGCGTGAAGAACGCAGACCAAGTCTGCGCAACCCTCTCCCCTGAAGGGGCGAGGGAAAGTTGCGCTCTCGGCTATACCGGCTTCCGCGCGGCAATCACGTCAATGGCGGCGCGCGATCCCGCCGACCGCGCGCAATGCCGAGGCGAGAAAATCGCTGCGCCCGGGGCGCGCCTCCGCGTCGTTATCAGGCCGCGACCACAGCACGGTGCCCGTCTCGTCGGTGATCTCGACGCGGTCCATGCCGTGACGCACCAGGCCATCGGCGGCGATTTTTTCCATCATCGCGAGCGAGCCACCCCAGGGCGTCGAGCCCTGTTCCCTGCCTGCCCTGAAATAGCGAATCACGTACGGCATATTTTTCCCTCGTCCCAGCATAGCAAAGACGTCGCCATATCCAGACACCCGCAGTGTCGCTTTCGGCGCTTCTACAGGCTTTTTTGTCCCGATCCGGTCCAAAATGGGTAGCTTGCCGGTCGCCTCTCATGGCGCGGTGCAATCCAGGCGGAAATTGGCTATTGCGGCCAAATCCGCCGCCAGAACATGAACGATTTGTCATGTGCGGAGGCATTTTCGAACGGTCTGTCAGCGCCGCAAAGATTCCCTTTCCTTCACGCTTCATCCACGGATCGGCGCTAGGAATGGTGGCGAGACGATCGGCAAGCGGACCCGACGATTTTGAATGATATGACTCCGATCATTGCCGACACCCCCGCGCCGAGCATGACCTCGCGCGTGGTCAAGGCCGTGATGTGGCGATCGGGCAGCCAGATCGTCGCGCAATTGAGCATGTGGGCATCGACCTTCTGGGTGCTGCGACTGCTCGATCCGTCCGATTACGGCCTCTACGCAATGACCTCGGGCGTGATGGTGCTGCTGAGCATGCTCAACGGCCAGGGCTTTGCCGGCGCGCTGATCCGCGCCGAGACGATCACTACCGCGCAGGTGCGACAGATGTTCGGCCTGTTGCTGATGATGAACGGGGCGATCGCGCTGGTGCAGTTCGCCGCGGCGCCGCTGGTTGCGGCCTATTTCCGCTATCCCCTGGTCGGCACGATGCTGCGCGTGCAGTGCCTGCTCTACCTCGCCAACCCGTTCATCGTGCTGCCCGGCGCGCTGCTAGCACGCGGCATGGATTTCAAGCGCCAGGCCAAGGTCAATCTGCTCGCCGCCGCGGCCGGCGCGCTGATGGCGCTGGGCGGCGCGCTTGGCGGGCTCGGCGTATGGACGCTCGTCGCCGCTCCTTTGGTCGCGGTGTGGACCCGCGCGATCGGCATGACGATCGCGGCGCGCATGCTGGTCTGGCCGAGTTTCGGTCTGGCGGGCGCGAGCGGCACGGTGCTGTTCGGCGGCGCGATGCTGCTCTCCGACTTGTTATGGCTGGTGCAAACCCAGGCCGATGTCGCGATCGGCGGGCGCGCGCTCGATACGCACAGGCTCGGCGTCTACACCACCGCGCTGTTCCTCGCGCAGATCGTCACCAGCAAGTTCATCCCGCCGTTGAACGAGGTGGCGTTCACCGCCTATGCCCGGCTGCAGCACGATCGCGCCAGCGCGGCGCGCGCCTTCGAGCGATCGGTCGGCATCATCATGCTGGTCGCCTTGCCCTTCTATTTCGGCCTTGCGGTGACCGCGCCGGAATTCGTCGCCACGATGCTCGGGCCGAAATGGCATGACGCGATACCGGCCGTCGCGATCCTCGCCTTCGCCATGCCGTTCCTGACGCTGCAGATCCTGTTCGCGCCCGCCACCACCGCACTGGGCCATACCAGGGTGCAGGTGTGGTCGGCGGCGGCGGGTGCGGTACTGATGCCGGTCGGCTTCATCGCCGGCATCCAATGGGGTGTGCTCGGCCTCGCCTGGTCATGGCTGATCGCGATGCCCCTGCTCACCGCCTTCACCGCGTGGATCGCGATGCCGGTGCTCGGCACCAGCAGCCTGCGCCTGATCGAGGCGATCCGCCCGGCGCTGCTCGCCGCTGCCGGGATGGCGGCGACGGTGGCGTTGGTCGACCGGGTGTTGCCGCCGAGCGAGCCCGCGCTGCGCCTCGCCTTGCTCGTCTCGCTCGGGGGCACGGTCTATGCCGGGCTGGCGTGGCTGACCGCGAAGCATGTCGTGCTGGAGACGATCGCGATGTTCCGCCAGTCGCGTGGGCAGGATGCGGTGGCCATTTGAGGCGCCGATGCGCGAACCGTTGGCGGTCATGGTCATTCCCGTAAGCCGCCCTCGACGGCGCCTAATTCGGGGACATAATATTAATTAGGAATGTGGATGGCGATGCATCTGCTGCGCGTCTCATCCCGATCGTATCTTGCATGCGCCGTCAGAGAGAAATGCTCGCTGCCTGCCTATTTGGTATTATGTCCCCGAATTAGCAGGGCTATTCTACGCGCCCTGAGCGTCGTCCTGAAGGCCCTCGCCATCCTGTCCCATGCCGCGGGTCAGGCGTTCGATCAGCAATCCCAGGCCGGCGATGAGAAAGAAATCTGGCCAGACGAGCTGAATATAGGCCTTTGATCTGGTGTGGATGACCGGCGCCACGAAGAAAAAGATTGCCGCAGCATGGAGCAGGGTGATCGTCGCCACATAAGGCCAGAACCAGCACCGGTGCCGAAACTTCCTGAGCGCCATGATCGCCACCACCAGCGAGGCGGCCGCCACGCCGGAGATTTCGCCGGTCCCTTCGCTCGTGTTGACGCCGACCAGGATCGCCACGCCCACGCCGACGACGATACCCGCCACGGCCCACCAGGCGGAGGGACGCCCGCGATCGCCGCCCGCGGTCATTTCAGCGGCACCGCACCAGGAGCCGGTGCACCCGCCGCCCCCTCCGGCGCCACAAACTCCCGCCACAGCATCACCAGCACCGCCATCGTCGCCGGGCCGACGAACAGGCCGAGCAGCCCGAGCGCCTCGACCCCGCCGAGGATGCCAAGCAGCACCCACAGGAACGGCAGGCGCGTCGCGCTGCCGATCAGCACCGGGCGCAGGAAATGGTCGGCGATGGCGACCACGATCAGCCCGATCACCACCACCGCGATCGCCGCGCCGATTGCCCCTTGGGCGAGCAGCAGCAACGCCGCGATGACGAACATCACCGCCGCACCGAACGGGATCATCGCCGCGATCGCCGTCGCCGCGCCGAGCAGCAACGGGTGCGGCACGCCGAGCAGGACATAGACCAGCGCCATCACCGCGCCCTCGCCGATGCCGACCAGCACCAGCCCGTCGATCGTGCCGCGCACCGACAGCAGCGCCTGCTGCCCGATGCGCTCGCCGGTCGGGCCGAGCAGCCGGTCGCTCATCGTGCGGCACTGGGCGACGACGACGTCGCGGTCGCGGATCAGGAAGAACAAGGCGAGCAGGGTGAAGGCGAACACCACCGAACGATGCAGCAGGCCGATGCCGATCAGCCGGCTTTGCGCCGACCACAGCATGCCGCCGAAGGAATGGAAATGCGCCCGCGCCGCCGCTGGATCGGACAGGTTCGTCCGCCACCATGCCGTCGCCTCGCCGCTGCCCCAGGGCAGTTGCGCCATCCACGCCGGCGGCGGCAGGCCGTGCTCGCGCGCCGCCGCCATCCATGCCGCCACCTCCTGCGCCTCGCGCGCGGCCTGCGCCACGCCGAAGACGATCGGCACCATCACCAGCAGCGCGAGCCCAAATGTGAAGGCGAAGGCGATCAGGTTGCGGTGCGCCGTGCCGAAGCGCCGCTCGGCGCGCTTGACCAAAGGATCGATCGCCACCGCGATGATCAACGCCCAGATCAGCGCCGGCAGAAAGGGCAGCAACAGCCACAGCCCGAGCAGGACAAGCAGCGCGATGAGCACGCCGCGCGCGATGCGTGCCTGGCGCGGGGCGGCTTCGGGGATGAGCTTTCTGGAGATGGCCATCTCCTATCTAGCGGGGAAGTGGCGCCGCTGCCGAGCGAATTTTCATCGACCGCGTATCACGAATCCAGCGTGTAGGCATCATCTCCATAAGCGGGCGGCTGGTCGGTCGCGCTGTGATAATAAAGCAGCGGCAGCGACAATCGCGGGCCGGCCGAAGACAGCGGCGCCACCTGATGCTCGACCGGCCCCTCGAAACAGACGAACAGGCCGGGACGCGGCACAAGCCGCGCCTCGCGCCCGGCACCGTCGCGAAACATCAGGTCGCCCGCGCCATCGGCATCCGCCGCGGTGGCGAAGAACAGACCGGTGACCGCGGTCATATCCTTGTGCCAGTCGCTCCACGCGCCGGCACCGGACAGTATGTTGAGCGTCATGCTTGCGTGCAGGCGGTTGGCCGCGAACAGCGGGAAGCCAACGGCCTGGCTGGCGAAATCGCGCAACGCGCCGTGGTAAAGCGCCCATAGCCAGGGCAGGCGATCGCGCAGCACATCGCCCGGGACGATCGCGAACGACCAGCGTCCGTCTGGCGACTCTTCGTCAAGGAGGACGTGCCGCTCCGGCCCATCGGCCAAAGCATGTATCGCCGCGTCCCACCCTTCCGGCAGCAGGCCATGCTCGATCAGGTCGAGCGTGAAGAAGGGCGGCCAGGTCATCGGCTCCTGACTAGAAGCGCGCGCCGGCTTTTGTCACCGCTTTTCACCTCCGACCCAATACTCAAGTAATTACTTGACAATCACGGCGGCGAGCCGCAATAGTCAAGCATATGCTTCACCATCAATCCATCGACAGCTGCTTCCGCGCCCTGTCCGACCCCACCCGCCTCGCGATCTTCGAGCGGTTGAGCCACGGCCCGTCCAGCGTCAGCCAGCTCGCCCAGCCCTTCGCTATGTCACTCACCGCGGTCGGCCAGCATCTCGAAATCCTCGAAAGCAGCGGCCTGATCAGGACGCAGAAGGTCGGCCGCGTGCGCACCTGCAGCGTCGACGCCGCGGGGCTGGACCGGCTGACGAGCTGGGTCGCCGAACGGCGCTCGCTGGTCGAACGACGGCTCGATCGGCTCGCCGAGCTGCTCGATGCCGAGGACGCGGCAACCACTTCCATCAAACAATGACGGAGAGAACACCCATGAACGACACTGCCACCGCCGAGGCGCCAGCCGCCGCCGCGCTGCACACGATCTTCCATGTCGCGCGCGACTATCCGCAATCGCCGGCGCGCGTGTTCCGCGCCTTTGCCGACAAGGACATGGTGCGCCGCTGGCGCGTCGAGGACGAAGGCTGCGTCGTGCACGAATTCACCTTCGACTTTCGGATCGGCGGGCACGAAGTGTCGCGCTTCAGCTTCGGCGGCGGGCCGGAGATCCGGCTCGACGCGGAGTTCCACGATATCGTGCCCGATCAGCGCATCGTCTTCGCCTATCGCATGGGCATGGGTGCCAACCCCTTTTCCGCCTCGCTCACCACGATCGAGCTGGCGCCCTCGGGCAGCGGCACGCGGCTGACCTATACCGAGCAGGTGGCGATGCTCGACGGCACCGATTCCGCCGCCGGCCGCGAAGAGGGCTGCCGCCAGTTGATGGAGAAACTCGCCGCGGAACTCGATCGCCAGGGTTAGCGTCGGTCAGCCAAACACGAACCGTGTTCCTGCGCACGCAGGGCCGCAAGCGTTCCGGCTCGAACCCTGGGCTCCTGCTCTCGCACGAGCACATCGTTTGTTGGTGGCGCACAGGATCAATCGTTCAATCAGGCGGCGCGACGATCAGCGCCCGGTCGATGAAGGGTCGCGCCGCCGCGCACGCCTGCTCCGCCTCTTCGACCAGCCAGCGGTGAAAGGCGATGATCTTGCCGCGCCGCGCCTGCGCCACCGGATAGGCGAGCCAGAAGGCGCGGCCGTCGCCGACCACCTGATCATGCGCGACGACCAGCCGGCCGGCGTCGAGTTCGCTGCGGAACAGGATCGGCGAGCCGATCGTGATGCCATGCCCGGCAACCGCGGCCGCCGCATCGAGATGCTCGGTGGCGAGGTTGATGCCGAAGCGTTCGGGCGGCACCACGCCCTCATGGCCAAGCGCGCGATACCAAAAGCCCCACCAGTCGGGCCGGCCGAGCAGCGGCACGTCGAGCGGGCGATGCGGATCGGCGAGGCCGGCGGCGGCGGCCTGCAACGCCGGCGCACACATCGGCATGAAGATGCTGGGGAACAGCCGTGTCGCGCGCAGGCCGGGCCAGCGGCCATGGCCGTTGCGAATCGCGGCATCGAAATGCCCGCCGGCCAGATCCTGCGGATCGGGCGAGAGATCGAGATCGATCTGGATGCCCGACTGCGCCGCGCGGAACTTGCCGAGCCGCGGGGTCAGCCAGCTGGTGCCGAAGGTCGGCAGCGCGGTGAGCGACAGCCGTGATTCATCCGACTCCGCGGCCTTGGCGAAGCTGGCGCGCAAGGCGGCAAAGGCCTGGATCGTCTCCTTCGCCAGTTGCGCGCCGGGCGGGGTGAGGTCGACGCGATGGGGAAAACGCCGGAACAGGATGACGCCGATCTGCTGCTCGAGCTGGCGGACATGATAACTCACCGACGCGGCCGATGTGCCGAGCTCGCGCGCGGCGGTCGCGAAGCTCTTGTGCCGCGCGGCGGCCTCGAACGCGCGGATCGACGACAGCGAGGGCATGCGATCGGTGAGCATAAGTATGCCTTGGCCTCTAGGCGTGTTTTTCGCGTCGTCAACCGCGCGACGAAAGCGTCATGTCGCGGGCATGACGACATGTTGCGCGAGGCCATGATGACAAACGATTTCGACCGCCGGAACCTGATGCTGTCGCTGGGTGGCCTTTCCGCTTTGGCGCTGCTCGGCCGGACGGGCGCGGCCATCGCCGAAACCGCGTCGCCCGCCGCCGGTGCGTCGCGCGACTTCGACTTCTTCCTCGGCAGCTGAGACGTGCATCATCGCAGACTGAAGACACGGCTTGCCGGCGCGAGCGAATGGGAGGAGTTCGGCGGCGTCACCACCTGCCAGTCGCTGATGGGCGGCATCGCCAATATCAACGACAGCATCGTCGAACGACCTGAGGGCACGTATCGCAGCCTGGGCCTGCGCGCATACAACGCGAGGACCGACAACTGGGCCGACTGGTCGCTGAGCGGTCGCGACCCGACCAGCATTGATGCGCCGGGCGTCGGCCGGTTCGAGAATGGCGGGCGTCGGCACCTTCCTTTCCGATGACAGTTTCAACGGCAAGCCGATCAGGGTGCGGGGCCGTTTCTCATCTTTGAATCCACGCCTCGCGCAATGGGAACAGGCCTTTTCCGGCGATGGCGGCAAGACGTGGGAGGTCAACTGGGTGATGCGCTATTCGCGGCGCTGAACGCTGGAAGATGAGCCGCTCCAATCGTCATGCTGAACATCGAAACATGTTCCACCCGGCGAAGGCCGGGGCCCAGTATCGGAACCTTAATGGAAGGGGCGGTGCGCCTCACTAACGCCACCCAACTGGGCCCCGGCCTTCGCCGGGGTGGGACAGTTCGAAGGAGTGAGTCAGGAGCAAACTGCCACGCGACCGACCCTAAGTCCACCTTGTCCTCGCGGTGCGTTTTTCGCGTCGTCAACCGCGCGGCAATGGCGGCATGTCGCGGACATGACGACACCCGGCAGGAGCCAGCCATGATCTCCCATCTCCGCTACCGAACGCGCCGCGATATCCTCGCCACGCTGGCGATCGCCGGCGCGGCCTCCGCCGCCTGCCGCCCTGCCCGGCTGCTCGCGCAAGGCGCATCGGCTAACGATGCCAGCCATGACTGGGCATGGCTCACCGGCAGCTGGGACGTCGCGCACCACCGGCTGAAGGCGCGCCTCGCCGGCAGTCACGACTGGCAGGATTTCACCGGCAGGAGCAACCTCTGGCTGACGATGGGCGGGCTCGGCACGATCGACGACAATATCATCGACCTGCCCGAGGGCTCCTACCGCGCGTCGGGCATCCGCGCGTTCGACCCCGAGAGCGGGAAATGGGCGATCTGGTGGCTCGACGGGCGCGACCCGACCACACTCGGCACGCCGGCGATGGGGCGCTTCACCGGTGATGCCGGCACCTTCGCGGGCAACGACATGCTGCGCGGCCAGCCGGTCGCGGCCGAGCTGCGCTGGAGCAGGATCCACAGCGCCCGGCCGCATTGGGAGCAGGCTTATTCGCCCGATGGCGGCAGGAGCTGGGAGGTGAACTGGGCAATGGATTTCACCCGCACCTCACGGGCGGTGAAACCGTTCCCCCGCGCTGCACAACCAGCGGCACCGCGCGACTGGGATTTCCTTGTCGGGTCCTGGTCGGTGGCGCATCGCCGGCTCAAGCACCGGTTGGCCGGCAACAATGACTGGGAGCGTTTCACCGGCACCTTGGTCAATTGGCCGTTGCTGGGCGGGATGGGCAATGTCGGCGACAATCTCATGAACTTTCCCGCCGGCGCCTATCGCGGGATCGGCCTGCGCGCGTTCGATGCGAAGACCGGACAATGGCTTAGCTGGTGGCTCTACGGGCGCGATCCGATGTCGTTCGCCCCGCCGATGCGCGGCGGTTTTGCCGGTGGCGTTGCCACCATGAACGGCAACGACAGCCAGGACGGCAAGCCCATATTGGTGCGCGTGATCTGGTCACGCATCACCCCGACATCGGCGCGGTGGGAGCAGGCGTGCTCGGCCGATAATGGCGCGACTTGGGAGACCAACTGGATCAGCGACTTCACCCGGCGGGCGTGATGCGCTCGGCATGCATCGCCGCGCTGGCATTCGCGATAATGGCCGCCGGTCCGGCACCGACCGGACGTGCGCATAGTCGCAAGATCCACATCAGCCACTGCCGGCACCTTGTGCGCCACGACGCGAAGAGAGAGGGTGACCCCTCGATCGATTTTCGATGCGTCGTCGCATGAGATACGGGCCGGGTAACGAGTCTTTCAGGGAAGAGGGATCGACTGTCAGGATCGATCGTTACGCCTGCGCATTTCCCGACAAAGGATCCCCATGCCCGACGCCGCGCCCGTGCTCGACCATCATGACCTGATCCTGCGCCCCGATCCCTCGCGCACCGTGGTGCGGCCGTTTCAGCTCGATTATCCGACCCGCTTCCAGACCCAAGGCTATACCCGCAGCCAGGCGATCGTCGACCGCGTGATGACGCTGGGCGAGCCCGAACTGGCGAGCGAATTGGAACTGATCACCGCCTCGCTCGACGAACGGCACCGCGATGTCGATGCGTTATTGCGCCACCGCTTCGAGGATATCGCGCCTCTGCTATCGGGGAAGCTGCCCGACGACGATAACCGGCTACGGCTGATCGGGGCCTATTTCAGCGAGGAATTCTCGTTCGAGGCGGCGGCGCTGTTCAACCCCAGCGCGGTGCTCGCCCCCGACCAGTCGGACGCGCCCGAGGGCGGGTGCCGCTTCGTGCTGTCGCTGCGCGGCATCGGCGAGGGGCATGTCTCCTCGGTCACCTTCCGTACCGGCAACTGGACGCCGGGCGGCGAGATCGTCGTCGACAAGGCGAGCGAATCCGCCGTGCCGCCGATCATCGACGGCGACAGCGTCGAAGACGGCGCCGTGGTCGGGCTCGACTGTCACCGAAGCAAGGACATTTCCGAGACGGTGCTGTTCCCGGTGCTGCCGAGCCAGCGCCAGGGGATCGAGGACCTCCGTCTGGTCCGCTTCACCGAAGAGGACGGCAGCAAGACCTATCACGGCACATACACCGCGTTCAGCGGCGCCGACGCGAAACCCGAACTGCTGTCCGGCGACGATTTCACCCATTTCGAGATGCGCGCGCTGAGCGGCGACGCGGCCGGCGCCAAGGGCATGGCGCTGTTCCCGCGCCGGGTCGGCGGGCGATATATGATGCTCGGCCGGCAGGACAGCGAGAGCATCTGGCTGCACGCTTCCGACGATATCCTGCACTGGGAGGGCGGCGGCAGGATCGTCTCACCGCGTTACCCATGGGAGTTCGTCCAGATGGGCAATTGCGGTTCGCCGATCGAGGTCGACGAGGGCTGGCTGGTGTTCACCCACGGCGTCGGCACGGTGCGCAATTACTGCATGGGCGCGTGCCTGCTCGACAAGGCCGACCCGTCGAAGCTGCTGGCGCGCACCCCAGAACCGATCCTCGCGCCGAGTCCGCAAGAGCGCGACGGCTATGTGCCCAATGTCGTCTATAGCTGCGGCGCGCTGGCGCATGGCCGCGCGTTGATGATTCCGTACGGCGTGGCGGACAATTTCGCCGCCTTCGCGACGACGACGGTGGAGCGGGTGCTGGCGGTGATGCGTTAGGCCGCAGCGCGCTGCGGGATCACCATTGGCATGACGACCAGCGGTGCTGAGTCGTCACCCGCAACGATCGCGGTGGCGTAACCCGGGATAGCGGGCGCGTCGCCGAGCGCCCAGCCCTCACCGCCCGACATTAGCTCAGCCGTTCCGCTGACCGATACATCGAACGCATCAAGCGGATAGGACAGGCCCAGCCCCAGCGCCTTCACGAACGCCTCCTTGCGTGCCCAGCAGGCGAAGAAGGCGCGGCGGGCGGCGGCGGGCGGTAGCGCGGCGAGCGCGGCGCGTTCGGTGCGCGTGAAGAAGGTCTCGGCGAGTGGCGACCAGTCGAGTGCGGGGTCGATCCATTCCACGTCGCAGCCGACATCGGCATCGCCGATCGCCAGCATCATCATGTCGGCGGAGTATGACAGGCTGAACGGCGGGCCGCCGGCGAGGATCGGCTTGCCGTGGCTGTTCTCGGTGAACACCAGCGTCTCCGGCGTGCGACCGACCCAGGCGCCGAGCAGCTGGCGCAGGCGCGCGCGGCGTACGACGAAGCGGCGGCGGTCGCGCGGGAAGCGGAAGCGGTCGGCGCGGGCGCGTTCGTCGGCGCCGATGATCGCCGTCAGCGCCATATCGTCGACATCGAGACGTTCAAACTGGACCCAGGCCCGCGCCACGACTCAGGCGATGGCGCGCATCAGCGCCTCATCCGCCACCGTCACATCCAGCGCGGCCTTCAGCAGGTCGGCGAAATGATCGACATTGGGCGGCTCGAGCATGGTGCGGTGCCCGCCGGCGACGACATGCGCCGCGAACCCGCCGCGCGCCACGGCGCGCCAGTCCTCGACGAAATCGAGCACGGTCGGGTGATCCGACGGCTGGAACAGGATCATGTCGGCTTCATAGGGCGGCGTGCTGTACTTCATCGCCGCCTTGTCGAGCTGGGTGCGCAGCTTGGGCTGGAGCACCGCCTCGCGCCCGCCGCGCAGCGCCGCCGCGTCGGACAGGCCGCGCAGCCGCTCGTAGAAATAGCGCAGCCGCTGGCCCTTGGGCTGGGCCATGGACTGGCCGATATGGAACTGGAACTTGCTGAGGAAGAACTGCACCTCACCGATCGTCCGCGCCTTTTCCGGGTGGAAGGCATGGACCAGCATGAGCAGTTCGACCTCGTCGCCGGCGCGGCGCATTTCCTGCGCCACGGCATAGGCAAGGATGCCCGAGGTGCACCAGCCGCCGATGCGGTAGGGCCCGACCGGCTGCGCCTCGCGCAGCGTCGCCGCGACCAGCACCGCGGCGTCTTCGAGCTTCTTGGGGCAGCCGCCGGCCGCTTCGAGGATCGCGTCGACCGAGATGCCGAGGAACGGCTGGTCGGTGCCGAGCCGTTCCGACAGCGGCAGGAAGGTCGATCCGCCGTCGAGCCACAGCAGCGCGCGCTGCGTGCCGTGGGGCTGGATCGGCACGATCGGCGAGGGCTTTTCGGCCGCCGCGCCGGTCGCGATCAGCTCAGCCATGTCGCACAGCTTGGGCGCGCGGAACAAGGCCGCCATCGGCAGGCGGATGTTGTACTCGGCCTGCACCCGGCGGAGCAGCCGGGCGATGAGCAGCGAATGGCCGCCGAGATCGAAGAAGTCGTCGTGGCGCGAGATTTCCTCGACCTGCAGCACCGCCGACCAGATCGCGGCGAGGCGTACCTCTTCCGGGGTGGCAGGCGGCTCGGTATTGCGTGCGGTCGAGACGCCCGGTTCCGGCAGCGCGTTGCGGTCGACCTTGCCGTTCGGGGTGAGCGGCAGCGCCTCCATCGAAACGAATTTGGTCGGGATCATGTACTCGGGCAGCACCGAGCCGAGCAGTTCGCGCCAGACATGCGCGTCGCCCGGGCCGACGATGTAGCCGGCCAGCGCGCGTTCGCCGCTGGCGTCGGGCCACGCCTTGACCGCGGCGCCGCTGACGCCGGGCAGCTTGGCCAGCGCCCCTTCGACTTCCTCGATCGCGACGCGGAAACCCCGGATCTTCTCTTCATTGTCGGTGCGGCCCAGGCATTCGAGCACGCCGTCGGCGCGCCAGCGGCCGAGGTCGCCGGTGCGGTAGAGCCGCTCGCCCTTATGCTCGATGAACTTCTCGGCCGTCAGGTCCGGCCGACCGCGATAGCCGACGGCGAGCCCGCGCCCGCCGATCAGCAATTCGCCGACCGCGCCGATCGGCAGGTCGTTACCCGATGTGTCGAGCACGCGCACGCTGGTATTGGCGATCGGGTGGCCGATCGGGATCGGGCCCTCGGCCGGGACTTTCGCCACGGTCGACCAGATGGTGGTCTCGGTCGGGCCGTACATGTTCCACACTTCCGCGACACGCGGCAGCAGTTGGTCGGCGACCGCGCGCGGCAGCTTCTCGCCGCCGCACAGCACTCGCATGTTCGGCGCGCCGAGCCAGCCGGATTCGATCAGCCCGCGCCAGGTGGCAGGCGTCGCCTGCAGCACGTCGGGCTGGACCTGCTCGATCAGGGCGATCAGCAACGCCATGTCGCTCGCCGCCTCGCGCGAGGCGATGGCGACGGTGCCGCCGGATACCAGCGGCAGCCACAATTCAAGCTCGGCGATGTCGAACGACAGGGTCGTCACCGCGAGCAGCGTTTCGCCCTCGCGGAAGCCCGGCGCCTGCTGCATCGCCATCAGCAGATTGACCAAAGCGGCGTGCGGAATCTCGACGCCTTTGGGCTTGCCGGTCGAGCCCGAGGTGTAGAGCACATAGGCGAGCGATTCAGGATCGATCGGCTGCGGCGTGAACGGCGTATCGGGCCAGTCGCGCGCCAGCACGAGCAGCGGTGCGGTACCTTGGGGCAGCGCGTCGGCGGTATCGGGTTCGACCAGCACCAGCGCCGGCTTCGCATCCTCGGCGATCAGCGCGAGGCGGCTCGGCGGGAAACCGGGGTCGAGCGGCAGATAGGCCGCGCCGGCCTTGGCCACGCCGAGCATCGCCGCGACCATCCAGGGCGAACGGCCAAGCGCCAGCCCGACCAGCGCGCCGGGGGTGACACCCTCGGCGACCAGCTTTGCCGCGATCGTGTCGGAGGCGTTAGCGAGCGCGCCGTAGGTCCAGCTCTCATCCTCATGGACCAGCGCGGTGGCATGCGGATGGGCGGCGGCCTGTTCGGCGAACCAGTCGACGACATTGCCGTGCGGCAGCGGCTGCGCGGTGTCGTTCCAGGTCGCGGTCAGCGTCTCGCGCTCATCCGCGGCCAGCATCGGCAGGTTCGCCAAGGTGGTTTCCGGATCGGCCGCGACGCCTTCGAGCAGCCGCGTCCAGTGATCGATCATGCGGCGGATCGTCGCCACATCGAACAGCTCGGTCGAATAGAGGAAGCGCCCGGCGAAACCCTCGGGCCGTTCGTCGAGCTCGCGATACAGATCGTACTTCTCCGCGCCGTCCACGACGTCCATCTGGGTCATGTCGCAGCCGTCGGGGAAGGGCTCGACCGGCGGCTCGATCGAGAAGAGCGTGTTGAACAGCGGATGCGTACCGGTGCCGCGCTTGATGTCGAGCGCGCGGATCAGGCGGTCGAACGGCACATCGGTCGCGCCGAGCGCGCCGATCACGCTGGCCTTCACCTCGGCGAGATATTGGCGGAAGGTGCGCGCGCCATTGGGCCGGCTGCGCAGCGCCATGGTGTTGAGGAAATAGCCCATCAACGACTGCAGCTCGGGCCGGCGCCGTGTGTCGGTGACGCCGCCGACGATGATGTCCTCGTCGCCGGTATAGCGGAACAGCATCGCCTTATAAGCGGCGAGCAGCACCATGTAGAGCGTCGCGCCCTCGGCGCGAGCGAGGTGCTGGAGCTTCTCGATCAGCGCGTCGGACAGGAGGAAGACCTCCATCGAGCCGGCATGTGTCGGCAGAGCGGCGCGCGGGCGGTCACTGGCAACTTCGAGGCGCGGCAAGGGCTCGGCGAGGATCGTGCGCCAGGTCTCGACCTGCTTCGCGATCGCGGTGTCGTCGGTCTGGTCGAGCTGCCAGGCAGCGTAATCGGCATATTGCAGTTCGGGCTCGGGCAGCGGCGAAGGCTCGCCCTTTTCATAGGCCGAAACCAGCGCGGCGAGTTCCGGCACGAGCGTGCGGTAGATCGAAACGCCGTCGAAGATGATGTGGTGCAGCGTGAGGTAGAGCCGGTGGTCCTCCTCGCCGAGCTTGACGACACGGGCGCGGAACAGCGGCGCGGTGTCGAAGGAGATCGGCGCGCGGGCATCCTCGGTGGCGAGGCGGCGTGCCTCGGCATCGCGCTGGTCTTCGGGCAAATGGCTGATGTCGATGATCGGCAGCGTCAGTGCCATCGGTTCGGCGATCGCCTGCTGCAATTCGCCGTCGACGTCGACGAAGGCGGTGCGCCAGATGGCATGGCGGCGCACGATCTCGCTCAGCGCCATCTCCAGCGCGCGGTGATCGTACTTGCCGAGCCGGTGAATGGTGATCGACTCGTTGTAGAGCGGCATGTCCGGCGCCATCTGCGCGTGCAGCCAGAGCTGGTTCTGCTCGGCGGTCAGCGGGATGACGCGCGCGGGGTCGCGCGGCGGAATCGGCTCGGGCGCCGGGGCAGCGGAGGCCTTGCCGGCCTCGCCGCTGAGCATTTTCGCCATCAGCGCGCGGCGCGCCTCGGCGACGTCGATCTTTGTGTGCACTGTCATGCGAAGGTCACCGGCAAGGCTTTCAGGCCGCGCAGGCCGAGATTCTCGCGCCAGACGAGCTTGTCGCTCGCCAGCGTGATCTCGGGCAGACGCCTGAGCAGCGCGGTGAAGGCGATACGTCCCTCCATGCGCGCGAGCGGCGCGCCGAAACAGAAATGCGCCGCCCAGCCGAACGCCAGGTGGCGGTTGTCGGTACGGCGCAGGTCGAGCGTGTCGGGGTCGGCGAAGCGGCGCGGGTCGCGGTTGCCCGCGGCCATCACCGCCATCACCGCATCGCCCTTCTTGATCAGCTTGCCGCCCATCACCGTGTCTTCACGGCAGATGCGGCCGGTATGCTGGCTCGGCGATTCGTAGCGCAGCAATTCCTCGACCGCGGTGTCGGCGATGTCGGGATTGTCGCGCAGCTCGGCGAGCTTGTCTGGCTGGCGCAGCAGCGTCAGCAGGCCGTTGCCGATCAGATTGGTGGTGGTCTCCTGCCCGCCGACCATCGTCACGATGGTGTTGGCGATGACCTCGTCCTCCGACAGCTTGTTGCCGTCGATCTCGGCCTCGAGCAGCGAGCGCACCAGCCCCTCGGGCAGCGGCCGTTCCTCCTCGCGGATGGCGCGGCGGAAATAGCCGGTCATGTCCTCGACGCTCTTCAGCACCTGGCCGATGCGTTCCGGGTTGTGCTGGAAATTGCCCAGCATCTCGGCGAAGTCGGCCGACCAGCTCTTCAGCTGCGCATGGTCTTTGGACGGCATGCCGAGCAGGTGCGCGGTGACGATCGCCGGAAAGGGCGCTGCGAAATCGCCGACCACGTCCATGCGCTTGTTGGCGACGACCTTGTCGATCAGCTCGTTGGCGATCGCCTCGACCCGGCCTTCCAGCAGCTCGACGCGGCGCGGGGTGAAGGCGGTCGAGCACAGCTTGCGCAGCCGGGTATGGTCCGGCGCGTCGAGGAACAGCATCTGCTTGACCATCACCTCGGCGATCGGCTCGATATGGCCGAGCCCCAGCGCGCGCATCGCTTCCGGGGAAGGCGTGCGATCGGCCGAGAAGCTGTGCAGCACCTGGTGAACGTCGGCATAACGCGTCACCACCCAGCAATGCAGGAACTGGTCCCAATGCACCGGGTCCTCCTCGCAAAGCCGCGCATAGAGCGGGTACGGATCGGCCAGCACCGTCGGATCGAGCAGGCGGTAGAGGCTGAGCGACGGGTCGCTCTTGGGCTGGCTGGCCATGATGTTCATCCGGCCATCCTTGCAATGTCCTCGTCGGACAGGCCGTCGAGCATCTCCATGACGAGGCTCTCGATGATCGTCGCGAGGCTGGCGACGGTGCGGCCCTCGAACAGATGGAACAGCGTGAGCTCGACACCGAACGCATCGCGCGAGCGCACCACTACCTGCGTGCCGAGCAGCGAGTGCCCGCCGACCAGAAAGAAGTCGTCATCGACGCCGATGTCGCTGCGCCCGATGACGTCGCTGACGATCTCGAGCAGGCGGCGTTCGGTCGCCGTCTCCGGCGCGCGGCCGGCGGGGGATTCGGGCAGCGCGTGGTTCGCCGGATCGGGCAAGGCGGCGACGTCGAGCTTGCCGTTCGGGTTGAGCGGCAAGGCCTCGATCGCGACGAAGCGCGACGGCATCATGTAATCGGGCAGCAGCTCGGCAAGCGGGCTGCGCAGCGCGACGACGGCGGGGGTCGAACCCTCGGCCGGCACGACATAGGCGATCAGCTCGCCCTTGTTGACCACCACCGCCGAGGTGACGACCTCAGGCAGCTGGTTGAGCGCAGCGGCGATCTCGGCCGGCTCGACGCGGTGACCGCGGATCTTGACCTGGCCGTCGGCGCGGCCGCGGAACGCCAGCTTGCCGTTCGGCAGCCAAGCGCCGAGGTCGCCGGTGCGGTAGAGCAGGCCGTGATCGGGATGCGTCAGGAATTTGGTCGCGGTCAGCGCGGGATCGCCGCGATAACCGCGCGCCAGCTGCGCGCCGCCGATGAAGATCTCGGCCTCTTCCCCGAAGGGCACGGGCTCGCCCTCTTCGTCGAATAGATAGACCTGGGTGCCCGTAATCGGCTTGCCGATCGACGGCAGCCCGGTGCCGTGCGGCGAGACCACCGCGGAGGTGGCGACGACGGTGGATTCGGTCGGGCCGTAATTGTTGACGAAGCTGAACGGCAGGTTCGGCGCCGGGCGCACGGTGAGCTTGTCGGCGCCGGTCAGCAGCACCCGCAAGGCGGCATCGGCCGGCCACGCCATCGCCACCAGCGGCTCGGCCAGCGCGGTCGGTGCGAAGGCCACCTCGATCTGCTCGGCGAGCAGCCAGCCGTGCAACGCATGGGCATCGCGGCGGACATTCTCGTCGGCCAGCACGAGCGTGCCGCCGGCGGCGAGCGTCGGCCATACTTCCCAGGCGGCGGCGTCGAAGCCGAGCCCGGCGAGATGGCTGGTGCGCGTCCCCGCCACCACGCCGAACGCCTCGACATGCCACGCCACCAGCGCGGCGAGATTGGCGTGCGTAACCTCGACCGCCTTGGGCGCCCCGGTCGAACCCGAGGTGTAGATGACATAGGCCAGCGCCGAAGGATCGACCGCCACGGCGGCGACCGGCGGGAAGCCGGCGCCAGCGCAGGGCGCGACAACCGGCACATTGCCGGCGATCGGCGTCCCCGTCGCGGCGGTGGCGATCAGCGCGGCGGCGCCGGCACCCGACACGAACGCGGCAAGCCGCGCCTCGGGCCAGGCCGGGTCGAGCGGCAGATAGGCGGCACCGGCGCGCCATACCGCGCACATCGCGACGATCTGGTCGATCGAGCGCGGCAGGCAGATCGCGACGACGTCGCCCGCGGCCACGCCCTGCGCGGCGAGCGCGGCCGCCAGCGTGCCGGCACGGGCATCGAGTTCGGCATAGTCCAGCGTCGCCCCATCGGCGACGACAGCGGTGCGCCCGGCGAACGTCGCCGGGTTGGTGATCATTTGCGCGAGGGGATGAGATTCGGCACCCGAATCTTTCGCGTGAACATCATGCATATGGTCGGCCCCGGTTTTCTGGTCGGGGGCACCAAAACAGAAAACCGTGAGATAATGTTTAACGCTGCGACGATGCGCCGCCCGCGCGGCACGAAAAGCCGTTGCTTTGCCGGGGTTTCGGCGGGGCAGCGGACCGCCGGGCCGCGGTGTTTTCCTGATTATCCGTATAAATTTTCGTGCCGCGGCGTGTTTTTTTGCGGGGATTTTATAAAACAGCTCAATATCAGTCGCTTGCGTGCACCACCCGTCCAACAAAACAGGTGAAGAGCAGGTGCGGAACAGGTGGGGTAGCAGGTGCCCGAGCAGGTCGGAACAGGTCAGAACAGGACCTGCTCCACCTGCTTTGTTGGAGCGCGGTTGCGACGATGGCGCGGGCTGTCTCTGGCGGAAGGCGAGGCTGTGCATGCTGCACACCAAGCGCCTGATGAGAAGATGGTTGAATCAGCTTCGTAAGGAGCGGGCGCCGCGAAGCTGCCGTTCCGCTACCGCCCCAGTTGCAGACGTTGATTATGCACTCAACATTCCGCAAAGTTGGTTGGAAATGTTTTAGGTGGGGCTGCAATGTCGGTAAAAATTGCAAGCGTAATCCTGTGCGGCATTGCATCTTGTATCTTAGCGGTCCCAGCACTGGCGAGTCACTGGGAGGCGGGGCAACATGCCTTTGAGGCTCGTAATTTTGCGACCGCACTAAAGGAATGGCAGGCTGGGGCGGATGCCGGAGAAATAGATTCGCTGTACGAATTGGGGGTCATGTTTCGCGAGGGGCAGGGCACGCCACGAGACGCGGCTAAAGGCTTTGAGTTGAATCGGCGGGCGGCAGAGGCTGGATACTGGCTCGCTCTGAGCGCTATGCAAACTTATTATCATGAAGGCATCGGCGTAGCGGCGGACGATGTCGAGGCGACTCGATGGGTTCGGCGAACTGCCGATCAGGCGGATAGCAGTGCGATGCGTAAATACGCCTGGGCGTTGCAGACGGGCGCGGGCGTAAAGGTCGATAAGGTTGCCGCTGTCGATTGGTACGAACGGTCTTTCCTTTACGATGACTTCACGACGGCGAGCGTCATGATGGTCTCAGAAAGTGACTGGGGAAAATACCCCTTTACAAGGAACGGTTACGATAACGCCTTGGAAAAGGGAGAGCTGCCTAAAATCGACCTGGCCGTGCGATTTCGCGAAATATTAAAGCTGGCTGATGCTGGCGATCGCGAAGCTCAGTTCGAAGCGGGAATGATGTATTTTATTAGCCGAGGCGCCGAAAGAAATGCGTAAGGCGGTCGAGTACATTCGAAAAGCTGCGGATCGCGGCCACGCCATGGCGCAGCTTCGCCTGGCTAACACCTATATTGAAGGAATGGGTGGGAATCCTCGCGATGAAAGGGAAGCCGCCCGTTGGCTCTACCAATCAGCGCTCCAAAAGAACCCGTTCGCCCTTTCCCTTCTCGGGTCGGCTTATCTTGCGGGACGTGGGGTACCCGAAAATGGCAAGCTTGGCTTCGCGCTGTTGGAAGTTGGCGCCTTCTATGGCGATCGAGACACGGCGAAGATGGTGATGGACTTTCGCTTGACGGGGCCTGCCGATCGTATCGATCCGTCGGACGTCCTCGCCTACAGTTGTATTGCTAAGGGTATGAGCGCCTGCTTGCCACCGCTTGAAAGTGCTTCGTGAGGTGATCTACAAAAGGCCGCTTTCCACCAGATATTGCCGTTCCGCTGCCGGCGCGGCGATCGGCGTCCCTGAAAGCGGTCGGATTGGAACGGAATGAAAAGCGGCTTGGCGGTATCCGCCTTTCAGATGCTTCCCCGAAAAGCCACCTCACTCCGCCCAAAAGTAGCGAACAACCGCCATCGCAAGGGCGAAGGCGAAGGCGTAGCCAAAGCGGTCCAGCCTGACCAGGCTCTGCCCCCTTTTGCCCCGCTGCCGCCCGATCAGCATCATCACCCCGCCGGCCACCAAGGGGGTCACGAGAACATTTATCTTACGCAAGACGAGGCTGGAGATCGCCGATTTCGGGAGAATCAACAGGCTGAT
>NZ_JAQGLG010000094.1 GCF_028292965.1 Sphingomonas bacterium
CTGCCGTGGCATCAGTCATGGGATGGTCTCCTGGTTGAGGGTTGGTCCAGCAACCAAACCTTCTCATCAGGAGGCCATTCCGGCCAATACGCACGCCAATCCCGCGTCAGCGGGTTAGTTCAATCCCCTAATTGATGACACGCCCTTGTTTCAGCATCCATGCGCGACCAGTGGCCACCGGAGCGCCGCTCTTGGTTCAGATGACCGCGCATGGATCCTGAAACGAGTTCAGGATGACGGGTTATTTTGCGAGGGGGAGCAGCGCTCGCCGGCAACTACCAGCGCAGCGACATGCACGACATGCCGGCGTCGATCCGCGCGACATGGGTCGTGTCGAGCAAGACCACGTCATGGCCCAGCCGGGCGAGATGATCGGCGATGCGCGGATAGCCCGTAGCGAGCAGCAGCGTGTCGTTGATGCGCAGCGCGTTGGCGGCGGGCGCCTCGTCCGGCGCGAGCGCGATCTGGCGGAACCCTGAGAACAGGCCGCTCTCCTTGCCCTCCTGCGTGGTGAGGATGGTCTCCTCGTCGATCAGGCTGGCGATGGTCTTGAGATGCAGCGCGCCGCGCGGTGGCGTGACGATCCGCGCGGGCTTGCCCAGCCGACCCAGCGCGGCGACCAGCGCGCGGGCGCCGGTCTCGTCGGTGCGGGCTGACAGGCCGATCAGGATCTCGCCGGGCGTGACCATCAGGTCGCCGCCATCGGCATGGCCCTCGGCGAGGGTGTGCACCTCGGCGAAATGGCGTTCGAGCGTGGGGCGCAGATGGGCGGCCTCGGCGGCGCGGCTGGCGGCGCCGGGCGCCAGGATGATGGCGCCCTCGGCAAAGACCAAAGCCGGGTCCTCGACGAACAGCGCGTCGGGAAAATCCTCCAGCGGATCGAGGATGGTCAGGTCTAGGCCGCAGGCGGCGAGCGCGCGGGCATAGGCGGCGTGCTCGCGGGCAAGGCCGTCAAAGGTCGGCGAGGGGCCGTCATGGCTGCGCAGGCCGTCGACCGCCGAGCGGCCGGGCGCGCGGAGGATGGCGTGGGTGAAATCGAAACAGCGCATCGTTCAGCCCTTCGCCTGCGCGGCGCGCGCGACGATGGGCGAGACATAGTCGGCGTCATGCTCGATCGGCAGCGGCGCGTCCGCGCGCAGTGCCGCGAGCATCTCGGCAAAGCCGGTGGCGCAGCGGAAGCCCAGCACGCGCTCGGCGAGACCCGCGTCATAGACGCGGTCGATCGACGCCGGCAGCGTCCAGCCGCGCCGGGCATAGAGTTCGGCCGCATCGGGGAAACAGCGTGCGATGACGGCGGGGGCGTCGGCCTTGAGCGCGGCGACGTCGCCGGGGGCGAAGGGCGTCGGCGCGGAAAGGATGAAGGTGCCGAAGCCGATCTCCGGCGCGCGTTCCAGCGCGACGAGATGCGCCTCGGCCGCATCCTCCACCGTCAGGCGGCGGTGGAGCAGTTCGTTGGCCTTCATATTCTCGCCCGACAGGATCTGGTGGGTGTCGTCATCCTCGGGGAAGAAGCGGCCGATGCGCAGGACGATCACCGGCAGGCCGTGCTCGCCATGGACCAGGCGGCAGAGTTGTTCGGCGGCGAGCTTGGTCACGCCATAGACGTTGCGTGGTTCGAGCGGGGCGAGGCTCTCGTCGATCCACACCGCCGCCTCGCCATGGCCCTCGCGGATCGCGGTGGAGATCATCAGCGAGGTGGTCGAGGTGAAGACAAAGCGGCTGGCCTTCGCCGCGACCGCCGCCTCGAGCAGGCAAAGCGTGCCGGTGACGTTGACGTCGATGAACGCCTGGCGTGGATAACGCACGATATCGGGCTTGTGCAGCGCGCCGGCGTGGATGACGCCCTCGAAGCGATGTTCGGCGAAGAGGCGGTCGATGAGCGCGCGATCGGCGACGGTGCCGACGACCTGGGTGTCGGTGCCGGGGGCGATGTCGAGGCCGGTGACCTCATGGCCGCCCACGCGGAGCAGCGGGGCGAGGTAGCGGCCGAGCCAGCCGGAGGAGCCTGTCAGGAGGATGCGCATGGGAAGTGGCTTAGCGGGGTGGGGGCAGGGATGGAATGGGGAGGCGTGGTGGTGACTAGGCAACTGCGAACTTCGGGGAACAGGCACGCAGAAGCTTGGCATCTGTGCGCCCAAATTCCGTCTTAGAACGGCGATCGCGCTGGTCCTTTAAGCGGCAATTGGTACGAGCATGATCGGCTCCGTGGGGTAAGTTAGACCGATACTAACTTTTGTAGCCGAATGTGGCTTGATGCTTGACGAGAGACCACGACTTACCCGGGCGGAGCGAGCTTTCCTCGAAGGTAATAGTATTCCCGAGGAGTATGTGGCTGATATGCGCCATCGCGCTGATTGGGCAAGTTGTAGCGACGAGTTGCGTACGGTCTCGTGTTTCTTCGCGTGGGGGTTCCGAAGGTGCATCTTTGGTCACCGCCTCACGAATGGCAGGGGGCGATGCCTCCAATGTCATCCAGCCACCGTTGCCTTTGTTTTGCGTCACGCTCGTCCGGGGTGGCTTTACATCGCGGTTGCGGACTGCAAGCGACTGACAAAAGTCGGGATCGGAGCTGACGTTGCTGAGCGGCTGCGGCAGTTGAACGCGCACCGGCTGGCGGGCGTGTGCCGCTGGGAAGCGGTCCACGCCGATTGGTGCAAAAATCCGGCTGCACTTGAAGCTGAGTTACATCGCCGTCTCGCGAAATATCGGGAAGAGTCTAGTTATGACCGCAAAGGCGGTCAGGTTGGACGGGAAGTATTTGCCTGTTCACCATCCGATGCCATAAACGCGCTCGCCGAGATTTATTCCGGCCAACCAGATTGGTAGCTAGGATTCCGGTGACAGTGCACTTATTTTGCCGCCCACCAATTAAATGTGCTGTCACCGGAATCCACTTACCTCGCCGTCAGCTTGGACAATTAAATGCACTTTCACCAGAATGCAGAGCCTGTACAGGAATGAGTTGAGCGATATTGTTGTGCTCATTCCGTGATTGACGTAAGTGCCATGAAATCGCTTTCACCTATAATTCGGATGGGCTGCCCGGCTACGATGAGTGCCTCTACTTTAATTTGTTTTGAGCTTTTCTCGTGGCCGCCGAGCTTCGCGATATCTTGATCTCCAACGACGAGCATGCTCGTTGTCTTTGTAACCCCAGGCTGCACATCCGCGCCGGCGTCCGCCGCGCGATCTGCGGCTTGTCGGCGTGGAACCTGCAACGCGCCCGTGAAGACGATCGACTCGCCAACCAAAGCGCCATCGCCGTCGCCGGCACGGCAGATCGCAACGCCAGCCCCCGTCGGTCGTCTCACTAGTTTTAACCACTGGGCCAGATCGTGGCCCGTCTCCTCAATTGCCTTGAGCAGAATCAAGCCTGCTGTGCGGGCGTCTTCGAGTGCGTCATGATGCTGAAAGCTAATGCCGCAGTGACGCGCGACATTAGCGAGGCCGTAGCCGCGTTGCGCGAATTCTGGCCATGCCCGGCGGGCGACGCGCGCACTGTCCAACCAAGTGCAGGTCATCGCCGGAGAATTGCACTCTTCACATGCCTGTTGAAATGCGACCCGGTCGAAATGCGTATGGCAAATTACGAGTTCATCCGCGGTCCAACCGCAAAGCCAGTTATGAAGCTGATGAAACGTCTTCGCGTCGCGAACGGCGCACTCGTCGATTCCGTGGATACCGACATTCGTCGGGTCGAACCACGTTTGCGGATTGACGAGCATGCTTTCGCTCCGAGACTCTCGGCCATCCTCAAACAGGACTAATCCGATCTGGCAGATGCTTCCCATGTTGGGATTCGCCGTCTCAACGTCGACCGCTACAAACCTCATAAACTTCCCCGCTGCGAAAATACCGAGAGTAATGTTAGTCACGATAGGGCATTTCGACTATGGCTCGGCAAGACGCGACAAATATGCTCCAGCGGCTCGCGCCCGGAGGCGTCGTTATGGATTCGGGCGACAGTCCACTTATCTTGCCGCCTGCCCAAGCAATTAGATGCACTGTCACCGGAATCCCGCGCTCGACGCAGGGGCGCAAGGAGCGAAGCTCGCGCAATTTCGCACTCCGATTCCGTTGACAGTTCACTTATCTCTCCGTCTGCCTTGGGCGTGGCTTAGCGGCGCGAGTGGAGATCAACATTCCTCCAACGCACTGGAAAGTGTCATGCAAAAATATTACATGTGACGTGACATCGGAAGGAACGACGATCATGGTTGCAAGCGCATTGGTGCAGACTCGCATCGACCCGGCCGTGAAGGCGCGTGCGGCGGAAGTGCTGGAGGCGATGGGCATGACGGTGTCGGATGCGGTTCGTATCCTGCTGACCCGCACGGCACGCGAAGGAGCGATACCGATCGAATTGACGATCGACCAGGTCGCCTATGACAGCTGGTTTCGCGCGAAAGTGCAGGAGGCGCTGGACGATCCGCGTCCCGATATTCCGCATGAAGATGTGGAGACCGAGTTCGCCGCTCGCCGCGCCGCGACCTTGCGTAAGCTCGGTGATGCGTGAAGCTCGTCTGGTCGGCCCTGTCGCGGGCGGACCGCCGGGAGATTTACGCCTATATCGAAGCGGATAATCCACGGGCAGCGATCGCGGTCGATAAGCGGATCGAGGCGGTCGCCTGGCGCCTGATCGACTTCCCGGAAAGCGGGCGCATCGGCCGCGTGGAAGGCACGCGCGAACTGGTGGTCGGCCGGACCCCCTATATCCTTCCGTATGTCATCGCTGACGATGTCGTGCGGATCCTGAGGGTCATTCACGGCGCGCGCCTCTGGCCCGAGAACTTCACCGATGACGAAAGCGCGTGAGGTGCGGCGGGTTAAGGCCACAATCGCCGAGAGCTGCCGCTAGAGCGGGCTGCGTTTCGGTGGAAACGCGGCCCGCTCTAGATGCCTTGTGGTCGCGTGCTCGATCGCGAATAGCCGGATTCCACCTATTCGCAGCACGCTCTAGGAAAGCGGCCTCATTCCCCGTCAGGCAATGCCTCAAGTGCGGGCAAATCCCATCGATCCATGAGGCCGCCGACGCAGGTAAAGCGCGCCTGATTGAACATCGTCGCCTGTCGCATTGTTGCCGCCAGCGCCGGCTGCTTCGTCGCGAGGGTGGCCCTGGCGTCTTCGAGGTGACGGCTGTAACCGATACCATATCCCCAACCACCGCTAGACAGCTTCACGCCGAAGAAGGGCGTGAAATCGCCGATGTAGACGGTCTGACCGGCATCGACGTGAAAGAGCGGCGCCCCGAAGCAATTCGCGTTGGTGTGGACACCGACCAGAAGGATACGGGAAATCGCCGTGCCGGCGATGACATAATCGCCCTGCGTCAATCGCAGCACCTGCACTTCATAGGCGGCGTTGCGATCGATGCTCTCGGCGAGGTGCGCATAGGTGGTTGAATCGGCGGGGACTGTCGCCTCTGCCGATGGATAGGCGAGATCCCGCTTTGCCCTGTCGTAGCGTTGGAGCTGCAACTCGATTGCCCGGCCGCTGCTGCCCTTGCCAGGCCTGCGAAAGGCGAGAACCACCAACCCTTCATTTGCGCCGGGTGTCATGGCCACAGCGGGGTCAATCTTGCGCCCGATATAGACGCTGCCGGGCAATGTCGGGTTTCCGTCGGTGACAAGCGCCGGATCGCGCGGAGGAGCAAAGTCGATTCTACCGTAAGGCGTGCCGGGTGCTGCCGGGGCGCGGATCGCCTGTTCGAAATACGCCGCCCGATCGGCTTCGCTCATCGCCTGGACACGCTGCTTCTCCTCCGGTCCAAGCGAATATTGTCGCCAGCCGCGCACGAGCAGGCAGGTGTTGCGGCTGTAGCGGCGCTCGATCGACTCGGTGAGTATGGCGGGCAATATGCCGAGGAATACCGTCGCTTCCCCGACGTTCGGGAAATTCTTCGATGGTGGCGGCGTGCCACGCGCGATCAACCGGCATGCCGCCCAGTCGGCCTCATATTCCGCGCGCGTGGCGCCGGGCCGATTATAGAATTTGTCGGCGGTGAGGTCTTGCACCGCATCCTTGGCGGCGTCTTCCGTCGTCGCAGCGGGAAGCGATTGCACCAGGCCCATCGATATCAACGCGCTCAAGCCGACAATCGATGATGTGCGCATATCGGCCCCCGGGACTGTTCAAAACCAACGCTTATCCGCGCTATCTCAAATGCTCCCTCAAAAACCCCACACTATCCCCTAGCACCGGCGCCTTCCCCCGAAACGGCTTCGACAGCGCCATCGCGACCTGCTCATGCGTCAGCCCCGGATAGTCGATCACCGTCACCGGCGCGCCGAGCCCCTTGAGCTTCGCCGCCAGATCATAGGCGTTGTGCGGCTTCACCTCGGTATCCAGCGCCGAGGTGACGAGCAGCATCGGCGGGGCGTCGGCGCGGGCGAAGTGGATCGGCTGGGTCATCGCCGGTTCGGCGGCGTTGCTGAACGCGTCGATCGCGCGCTTCGAGGTGAAGGGGTAGAAGTTGTACGGCCCCGACAGGCCGACCGCGGCGCGGATGATGTGCGGGTCGACCCCTTCCGCGCGCAGCCAGCGCTGGTCTAGCGCGAGCATCGCCACGGTATAGGCGCCGGCGCTGTGGCCGGCCACGCCGATGCGCGCCGGGTCGCCGCCGAACGCGGCGATATGGTCGCGGGTCCATTTCACCGCCTCGGCGCCGTCCTGCAGCATGGCGGGGAAGTGGATCCGCGGCACCTTGCGGTAATCGGGCATGACGACGACGAAGCCGGCCTTGGCATAGGCGCGCGCGGCAAAGGCATAGGCGCGGCGATCGCCGGCGACCCAGCCGCCGCCATACCAGAAGATCAGTACCGGGTTGCCGGTTCTGGGCGCATTCGAAGGGCGCCACACGTCGAGCGTCTGGCCGTGGGTGCCGAAGGGGATCGCGCTGCCCGGGCGGTCGGCGCCGATGCCGCCGCCCATCGCGGCGTCGAGGATGCTGAGTTGTCCGGGGGGCGAGACGAGGAGCATGATCAGGCCGAGCGTTGCCGCCAGCAGGACCGCGGCGGCGAGCAGCGCACGGCGCATCAGGCCCGGTAGTCGGCGGTGATGACGCCGGTCTCGGCGAGCTCGGTTTCGTGCTCGGCCTCGCGCCAGGGTTCGGCGAGGGCGGCACGTTCCCATTTCTGCATCGCGGGGTGGGCGAGGATGTGGTCGACCCATGCATGGCCGGCGGTGCCGATATCGAGGGCGTAGGTGCGCACGCGGAAGGCGACCGGGGCGTAGAAGGCATCGACCGCGGTGAAATCGGGGCCGGCGAGCCAGGGGCCGCCGAAGCGCGTGAGGCCTTCCGCCCATAGTTCGGCGATGCGGGCGATGTCGCGTTGCAGTGCCGGGGAGAGCGGGCGGGGCGTCACGCGGACGCCGACGTTCATCGGGCAGTCGCCGCGTAGCGCGCGGAAGCCGCCATGCATCTCGGCGGTCGCGGCCTGGGCCCAGGCGCGGGCGGCTTCGTCGGCCGGCCAGATGCCGGGATGGCGCTCGGCGAGGTAGAGGGTGATGCCGAGCGAATCCCAGATCGTCCGGTCGCCGTCGATCAGTGCCGGCACCAGCCCGCTCGGCGAAAAGGCGCGGAAGGCTGTGTGGTTGTCGGAGGCGGCGAAGGGTTCGATGCGATCGTTGAAGGGGATGTCGAGCGCCTTCATCAGCAGCCAGGGGCGCAGCGACCAGCTCGAATAATTGCGGTTGGCGGTGATCAGCGTGAGAGTCATGGTTTGGTGTTCTCCACCGATCGTGCTGCATTGTCGATGCATGTCGCCGTTGAGGTTTTCAGCCTCTCCCCTGAAGGGGGTCGCTGCGAAATTTCATCACGTTGGTGAACGTGCCCGCTCCCCTGGAAAAAGCCGTGTTCCTGCGAAAGCAGGAACCCAGGGCCACAGGCGTAGCGCGTGTTACCCTGGGCTCCTGCTTTCGCAGGAGAACAGCGCCTGAAGAAGCGCGCCGCTGTTTTGCAACGATACCCTGAAGGGGAGGGGCCAAGAGAAACAGGAAGTACCCTCCGCGCGCCTAACTCACATAATGCGCGGTGGTCTTGGCGGCGATCTCGTCGGCGGTGACGCCCGGGGCCATTTCGAGCAGCCTGAACGGCGAGGCATGGTCGGGGCGCTGGAACACGGCGAGATCGGTGATCACCATGTCGACGACGTTCTTGCCGGTCAGCGGCAGGGTGCAGGACGGGATGAATTTGGGGTCGCCGTTCTTGCTGCTGTGCTCCATCACGACGATGATCTTCTTGACGCCGGCGACGAGGTCCATCGCGCCGCCCATGCCCTTGATCATCTTGCCCGGAATCATCCAGTTGGCGATGTCGCCATTCTCGGCCACTTCCATCGCGCCGAGCACGGTCAGGTCGATATGCCCGCCGCGGATCATCGCGAAGCTGTCCGACGAGCTGAAATAGACCGATTGCGGCAGTTCGCTGATGGTCTGCTTGCCGGCGTTGATCAGATCGGGGTCTTCCTCGCCCGCGTAAGGGAAGGGGCCGATGCCGAGCATGCCGTTTTCCGACTGCAGCGTGACCTCGACGCCTGCGGGGATGTGGTTGGCGACGAGCGTCGGGATGCCGATGCCGAGGTTGACGTAATAGCCGTCCTTCAGCTCGCGCGCGGCGCGGGCGGCCATTTCGTCACGGGTCCAGGTCATTGTTGGGCTCCAGGCTTGTCGGTCTCGTCAAAATCGAACGTCATGCTGAACTCGTTTCAGCATCCATGCGCGGTCATCTGAACCAGGAGCGACGCTCTTGTTGCCGTTGACCGCGCATGGACCCTGAAACAAGTTCAGGGTGACGGAGTAAAATTTACTGCGGCGCGGCGGCCGGCGGGGTCGCGCCCGGATCGGTCCAGCGCTTGTCGGCGGGGAAGGCGTCGTCGAGGCCGCCCTTCAGCGCCGAGCCATAGACCGGGTTGGGCAGGATGAACCAGCCATGGCCCCAGATGGTGCGCAACGCCTCGCCGTCGATCGCGGCGCGGCGCATGGTCGGGGTCATGCCCGGGCGGTTGAACAGATCGGAGAAATCGCCGAGCTGATCGCCGACCATCGCGATGACGCAATATTTGAGCGCGATGGCGTGGCGCCGGGCATCCTTGGCCGAGCCGGTGCCTTCATCGCCCTGCAGCCAGAGGTTCTTGAGATGGGTGACGGGGCCGAGGCCGGCGCCGACCAAGGCCGCCTCTGTCTGCGCCGCGTTGGAGGCGAGGCGGTTGGAGTTGTAGACCATCGTCACGCCGCTCGACTTGGCGATCTTGGCGGCTTCGAGAATGCCCGGCGTGGCGGCGACCGCGCCGGCGCCGGTCTGTTCCCAGCGGTCCCAGCGGGCCTGGTCATAGGACCCGGTGCGCTGGCTCTCATCGGCCTCATAGCCGAGGTTGAGCAGCGAGGTCTCGTCGACGTCGAGCACGACGGCGAGCGGCTTGGCGCCGCAATCCTCGAACTTGGGCGCGGCGAGGGTGGCGTCGGGGGTGAGCACCGCCGACCACACCTTGAGCCCGACCGCGCGATCGGACGAGCGCGCGATCATCATGTCGATCAGGCCGCGATAGGCCTGCACGCTGAGCGCGGCGCCTTCGCCCGAGGCGTAGAGGAACTGCATGCCGGGGGTGATGGTGCCTGCGACCGGTGCGGGCGCGGCGGTAGGGGGCGGTGCCGGCGTTGCGGCAACGGCCTGCGGCTCTTCGGCGCGCGAGGCCGTGACGATCGGTGCGGGCGCGGGTGCCGCTGCCGGTGCGGGGGCGGCGGGTGGTGTCGCGGTCGCCTGGACGGTGGCGCCGGGCAGGTCGGGGGCGGTGTTGTGCTTCAGCTGCTTCCGGCCGATCGCGCCGGCGGCGATGACCGGGACAATCGCCGCGACGCAGCCCGACAGGGCCCAGGCTATGCCGCACAGTGCGGCGGCGCGTGTCGCGCGCTTCATGCCGCCACCCGTTCGCGCACGGTGCGGAATTCGATCTTCTTCTCATAGGGCGCGCCGAGGATCAGGCGGTTGATGTAGATGCCGGGCAGATGGACGCCGTCCGGATCGAGCGTGCCGACGGGGACGATCTCCTCGACCTCGGCGATGCAGATCTTGCCTGCGGTGGCCATCGGCTGGTTGAAGTTGCGCGCGGTCTTGCGGAAAATGAGGTTGCCGGCCGCATCGGCCTTCCAGCCCTTGATGATCGCGAGATCGGCGCGGATGCCGCGTTCGAGGATATATTCCTCGCCGTCGAACAGCTTGCTCTCCTTGCCCTCGGCGACCTGGGTGCCGACGCCGGTCTTGGTATAGAAACCGGGAATGCCGGCACCGCCCGCGCGGCAGCGCTCGGCCAGCGTGCCCTGCGGGCAGAATTCGACTTCGAGCTCGCCCGAAAGATATTGCCGCTCGAACTCCTTGTTCTCGCCGACATAGGAGGAGATCATCTTCTTCACCTGGCGCGTGCGGAGCAGCTTGCCCAGGCCCTCGCCATCGATGCCGGCATTGTTGCTGGCGATGGTCAGGTTCTTGACGCCGTTGTCGCGGATCGCGTCGATCAGGCGCTCGGGGATGCCGGACAGGCCGAAACCGCCGGCGCAGATGGTCATGCCGTCGAACAACACGCCATCGAGTGCCGCTGCGGCATCGGGATAGAGTTTCTGCATCGTTGGGCCCCTCCAGGTCGTCGCGCGCCGATTAGTCGAGTTCGCGCGGTGGTCAATTGCAAGTCACGCCTACACGGTTGCGCCGAATAGCGCACCCATCAGGCGCGACCGCCCAAGTCAACGATCGTGCTGGCCCGCGGATCCGCGCTGCCGGCGACGGCCTCATGCCAGGCGGCGAGCGCGCCGTCGGCGCCGGTGCGGCGATCGATCCGGGTAAGTGCCGGGACATCCGCCATGAAGGCGGTCCAGCCGAGGCCCATGCGGCGGTTCAGCTCCTCACCGCCCCAGTCCTTGGCGCGCTTCTCGATTCGGCCCGGGGCGAAGAAGCCGCTCTGGCGCGGGCCCGGCAAGGGGCCACCTGAACTCTCCGCATCCCAATGCGCCTTGCCGACGACGAGGCTGAGGCGAAGCTGGTCGCCCAACGTTTCATGCACCGCGCGCGTGATGCCGGGGTTGCCGGCGATGTCGATCAGCGCGGTCGGCGTCGCTGGGTCGAGCGAACCGATCGCGTCATAGGTGACGATGCGGTCATAGAGTCCCGAGGCTTCGAGAAAGGCGACGCTGCCCGGCGAGGTGAGCGCGATGAGCGCCGGTCGTGACGCGCGGCCGCGAAAGGCATGGGCGAAGCCCATCGCGGTCTTGCTCGACGCGGCGGTGACCAGCACCTGTTCCGCGCCGTAATCGCGGCCTTCGTCGAGCTGGTCGGCGATCAGCCAGCCGGTCATGTAGAGCGGGCGGAACACCGGCCACAGGTCATGATCCGCCGCGCGGTAATCATCGAGTGCGGCGAGGCGTTGGTAGCGGTTGTAGAGCGGCGGCAGGCCCTGGCGGCGGGGCAGGGCGTCGATGAAGCCGCCCGGGCCGATTCGCGCCGGGTGCAGGACGACATGGCTCGCCATCGGCCAGTAGCCATAGACGCGCTCGCCGACCGTTATGCCTTCCACCGCGGAGCGGGTGACGGTGGCGAAACCCCAGACGGGCAGGCGGCCCGGCGCGTCGCGATCGGCGAAGAAATCCCAGTATCCGCCGCCTCCGGGTCCGAACAGGCCGACATCCTTGCCCAAAGCGGCATAGGTGACGTTGTTGGCGGTCATCGCGAACAGATCGATGGTCGCCTCGACCGCACCGTCGGGCAGTGGCGCTTCCGGTGCGGCGACGATCGTCGCCCGGGTGATGTCGTCCCGGTCGATGTCGATCGCCCAGCGGTTCATGTGTTCGCTCCTGCCATGGCGGCTTCTCTTTTTACACTTCCCCGGCGGAGGCCGGGGCCCAGTTGGGAAGCGGTTGGCAATGATCGATCCGCTCCGTCATTTTCACCTTTCCAACTGGGCCCCGGCCTCCGCCGGGGAAGCAAACATTATTCGGCCCCAATGGTGCGGCGCCAGCGCCATCATTCACACATGGGCCCCGAACAGCGTTCCGACCGCCGCCGATGCGCCCATCGCCAGCGCGCCCCAGAAAACCACGCGCGTAACGCCGCGCGCGACGCTCGCGCCGCCGGTGCGGGCACCGAGCCCGCCGAGGATGGCGAGCAAGATCAACGAGGCGATCGTCACCGCAGCGGCCAGCCGGTCGCCCGGGAACAACAGCACTGTCAGCACGGGAACGATCGCGCCGGCAGCGAAGCTCGCCGCCGAGGTCGCCGCTGCCTGAACCGGCCGCGCGACCATCGCCTCGTGGATGCCGAGTTCGTCGCGCATGTGCGCGCCCAGCGCATCATGCGCCATCAACTGATCGGCGACCTTGAGCGCGGTCTCCGTATCGACGCCGCGCGCGCGGTAGATGGCGGCGAGTTCGCGGCGCTCGGATTCGGGTTCCTCTTCCAGCTCCCGCTCTTCGCGTGCGCGGTCGGCATTTTCGGTGTCGGACTGCGAGCTGACCGAGACATATTCGCCCGCGCCCATCGACATCGCGCCCGCCACCAGCCCGGCGATGCCGGTCAGCAGGATGGTGCTGCGCCCGGTCTGGGCGCTGGCGACGCCGACGATCAGGCTGGCGGTCGACAGGATGCCGTCATTGGCGCCGAGCACGGCAGCGCGCAGCCAGCCGATACGCTGGACGAGATGCTTTTCATGGTGATGTCGGATCATGCGGTTGTATGTTCCAGTTTGAGGCCAGGGCGCGGCCAGTCCATCTTTGCCAACACGCCCGAGCCGGACAACGTGATGTAAGCGGTGCGCATGTCGGGGCCACCCCAGCAGATATTGGTGGTGAAGATGTCGGGCGTCGGCACGAACTCGACCAGCTCGCCCGCCGGCGAGATCACCGAGATCCCGCTCTCGCCGATCGTCGCGACGCAGATATTTCCGCACTCCTCAACGCCGAGCGAATCGAAGAATTTGTACCCGGCCGGGCGATAGAGCGGGATGCCGGGGCCGCCCGGGCCGGCGCTGCCGTCGACCTTGCCCGGCGCGATGACGTTGAAGGCGGTGAGGCGGCAGGTATAGGTTTCGGCCGCGTAGAGCCGCGTGCCGTCGGGCGACAGGCCGATGCCGTTGGGGTTCTCGCTCGGGAAGATCACCTCCTCGAGATGGCTGCCATCCGCTTTCGCGTAGAAGATGCCGGTAATGTCGCGCTCGCGCGGACGGTTCTTGCCATGGTCGGTGAACCAGAAGCCGCCATGGGCGTCGAACACGATGTCGTTGGGGCCGCGCAGCACGCAGCCGAAATCGCCGTCCTTGTAGAGGATTTCGACCGCGCCGGTGTCGATATCGATGCGCTCGATCCGACCGCCGGAATAGTCGTCGGCCTGGCCGTGCGGCATCAGATAGCCATTGTTATCGATATAGTTGAAGCCGCCATTGTTGCAGCAATAGAGCTTGCCGTCGGGGCCGAGCGCGAGGCCGTTCGGCCCGCCGCCGGGCGTGGCGATGACGTGTTTGCCGCCATCGGGCGTGACGCGGGTGACGCGGCCGGCGGCGATCTCGACCAGGATTACGCTGCCGTCGGGCATCGCGACCGGGCCTTCGGGGAAGCGCAGGCCGGTGGTGACGGGGGTGAGTGTGGTCATCGGGCTTCCTCCGCGCGCGCTGCCGGGAAGCTTGGCGGGGCGGGGCGGCGGTGTCGAGGGCCATCTGTGGCGAAGGGCATGGCCGGCGTGCCGGCGACCTGTTCCACCTGCAAAAACAGGACGATCTTTTTTTGCTGCCGGTTTTTGCCGTACGGCTTGCGATTACCGTGCGATATGATGCGGTTACGGGAAATGCCCGATCCAACATAGCAGGTGAGCGAGCAGGTCGCCGCCACCTGCAAAGCAGGTCGCGAGCAGGCGCGATGCAGGGCATTCGAATCGGTGTCGGGAGTGCCTCAAAGGACGAAAATGCGCGCGGTGCGATCATGCCCGTTAGTTAGTCGGGAACGGCGTTGGCGTGAATCAGGGGGTTGTGAGCGCGTCGGCGATGTTCTTGCGCGAGGTTGCCGGGATGCTCGACCCGTGTCGAGTGTGTTTTGGGCAGATTGACGGGCGGACGACACCTCGCTGTTCCTTACATTTTTGCGGTCGGTTTTACGCGGCTTGACGTCCCGCCGCGTTGGTTTGAGGTATCGGGCGTATTAAAACCGGAGTTTGCCATGCGTCTATCGTCGAGTGCGTTCCAAGGCCTGATTGTCGTCGTCGCCGCTCTGGGGTGCGCCTCCGCCGCCACGGCGGCCGATACGGACGCCGCCATATCCGCACTGCTGCGCCAGAAGACGCAGGAATTTTCGGATGCCGGTCAGCGTAACGATGGCGCCGCGATGGCCGCTTCTCTCGACGATCGCATCGTGTTCTTCAACGAGGGTGGAGACATGGCGACCAGGGCGGACATGGCATCGGGCACGCCGACACCGCCCTCGCCATCGGTCAGGACGGTGATGACGGTCGAGGACTGGCATTGCGAGGTTCACGGCAACGTCGCCGTCGCCAGCTTCATCGATGACCAGCAACGCGACGCCTATGGCGAGCGCTTCCACGCACGTTATCGCTCGGTCGAGACCTGGCTGAACGAAGGAGGCACCTGGCGGATGATCGGCAGCGAGACGATCGCGCTGAACGACGACCCGCGCGCCATCGCGCTGCCGGCGGCGGATCTCGACCAATATGTCGGGGCGTACAAGGCCGCCTCGGGCCAGATCTTCACCTTATCGCGCGCCGGCACGACGCTGATGGCGGCCACCGGCGACGGCGCCCCGACCGCGCAGAGTGCCGAGGCCCGCGACGTCTTCTTCACGCCCGGCCGGGCGCGCTTCCGCAAGGTGTTCGAGCGCGATGCGGGCGGGAAGGTGATCGGGTTCTTCGTGCGCAGGGAAGGGCATGACACGCATTTTGCGCGGGTGGGGTGAGGGGGTGCTGAGCGGACTTTGGTTGGCTGGATTGGGCCGATAGTCGTCAGCCCGCATTTGGGCAGACTGCAGTTGAAGCTCCTCCTCTTGCGCACCCAAACTGGGCGAGAATCTAGCTTACTCGCAAAAAGCGTGCTCGGAATTCGACGTTGGCCAAATCAGGTTGAGGAACTTACTTGCCAGCCGCGCCCTTGCCGTTCGCGTTCGTGCGAGGCACATGGTCGGGATGGGCGCCCCGCTAAAAGACCGCGACGTACGATCGGCAGCGCATCGCCAGCTGTTGCGCCATGCCCGAAGTTGCCCCGACACGCTCGTCCTCGACGAGCTCGGGGTCGCGCATGGCGCCTGCCGCATGGATATCGCCGTCATCAACGGTCATATACGCGGGTACGAGATCAAGGCCGAGGCAGACACGCTCGACCGGTTGCCGCGGCAAGTGGCGGCGTATGGCGATATCGTCGACTACGCCACCCTGATCGTTGACCAACGCCATCTGGCAGCCGCGCTCCCACTGCTTCCGTGCTGGTGGGGTATTCTCGTCGCGACGCGATCGTCGACCGGAGACGTCCGCTTTCGCCGGATCCGGGCCGAGCGCTATAATTGGTCGGCTGACTCCATGACGCTTGCCCGATTGCTTTGGCGGCCGGAAGCCGCGGCGCTGTTGCGCGCGCGCGGCCATGACGAGAAGAGCCTACGCGCCAATCGCGCTACACTTTACGCACGACTGATCACGGAAATGCCGCGTCGCGAACTATCAGCCGCTGTCCGCCAAACGCTCAAGGCTCGGACAGGATGGCGAGATCATGCACGACCTTTGTGATGTGATGGTTGATCCCGACCCAGTTCCAAGTCGAACTGCCGCCAGTTGAACCGCCGTCGGCGCAGGCGACGAGGTACTGGCTGCCTGGCGAGAAGCCCGCCGGCAGAAACCCGTCGCTGTTGCGGATCGCGTCGCAGATGCCGCGAAACTGAGAGCGGCCATGAACGCGGATCTCCTTGCCGCGCCCGACCAGCCATTCGTCGTCGCTCGTGTAGCGGACATTGGCCATGACCGTCAGCTTTCGCATGTCGCCTTGCGGAAAGCGGGTCGACGAGATGGCATAGTCGCCGAAGGCAGGCGGCGTCGCGTCGTCGGCCAATTTGGCGAGGATGGCCTTGAAAAGCAGCCATTCGTTGCGCTTCACCCGTCGCACGCCGGTAAAGCCGGCCAGTGATTCCGGAAACGAAGTCGCGAGCACGGTGCGGCTGCGCGCTTCGGTAACAAGGCCGGGACCGGCCACCAGTCCTGCGACGAGCTCGGCCAGGTCATCGATCGCATCGAAACTCGGTGCGCCGAGGTCGAGGATCAGGTCGGTGTCGCGAATCGAGGTGCCGAGTTGCGTGAGAAATGCCCCCGCACGGGTCGCGAAGTCGGAATCGAGCATCTCATCGAGGCGGCAGCGAAGCGCCACGCCGCAGCCGCCAATCCGGACGATGTCGCGGACCGCCGCCTGATAGGGAAGGTAGCGGTCCATGCAGGTCACCGGGATTGCCGGGACGCCGCGCAGCGCCGCTTCGTCGAACATGAAGCGCAACGGGTGGCGGCCGTCGGCCATTGTCGTGCCCGTCGTCATGTGGCCGGCGTCCAGCAGAAAGGGCGAGTGTCCCACGTTTCGAACAGGCGCTTCCCGAATTTCTCGAGATGCGCATCGACGGTCTTCTTGGGCTTCTGCTCCTCGAAGTCATAGTCGGGATCGAGCATTTCGACGAGCGGCATGATGAGGTTCTTCTGTTCCTGCTCGAGCCTCCGGAGCGCGAGGTATTCTCCTTGGCGCCAGCGAAGCAGCGGGACATAGCCCAATGGCCTGATCATTGGCTTCTCCCCTTCAGAGACCGAATTGCCGGCGGACGTCGCCAGCCCCCACAAGGTTGCGCAACAAGGTATAATCCCGCGCTTCGCGACGAACCCGACCGGCGATTACAGCTTGCCCTACCTTGAAGCGCTTCGCGTCGCTGGCCACGGCTTGCTCCGTGCGAGTGAAGCGCGACGCCGCTGCCTTCCAATTATCGGCCGGAAGCAGTGCCTCCTGGGCAAACACATCCGCCTCGCGCTCGATCTCGTCGGTCGCTGCGGATTCGGTGTCGTCGAATATCGCTGCGATGCCGTCACGGTCGATATGGAGCTTGAGGTGGCCGATCTCATGGAGGAGGGTGAACCAGAAATTGTCGAGACGGTCGTGCCGCAATGTTAGGCCGACAATCGCATGCCGGCCGAACGCGGTCATTGCTGCGCCATCGAGCAACGTTCCCGGCAAGTGCCGCTCGACGACGAGCGAAATGCCGATCGAGCGAAGATGCGTCACCGCCAGTGCCGCCCCGTTCGGCTCAAGGGTCAAGGCGACCAGCGCGGCGACCCATGCATCATCGATCCTGGCCGGATCGAAAACTGCCTCGGGCGGATCGCGGTCGGCCAGCTGGCGAATACGAGCCTCCCATGCCGAGAGCGCCGCCTCGAGCACCACACCACTGGCACGCACCGACTTACGGTGCAACGCAGCCGACGCGTAGCGCGCCTGCGCATTTGCCAGATAGGACGGCACCAGCGTACTTGCGGCCTTGCGGGCTTGCGCCGGTGTCCCCGTAAAGTCCTCGAACCAGCCGCGTTTCGCCATCTCGGAGACTGGAAAGCTCGCCCACGAGGTCGGATCGAACGACCCGAAATCGTCGGAGCCAAGCAATTCGGCGCGCTTGTGTATGTGGATGCCGAGAGCATCGGCGACCTCGACCAAGCGGTCGAGGCTCGCCGAGCGGTAGCGCTCCGCCTCGTAGCGCTGGATCTGCTGTTCCTTGACCCCGATATACTCACCAAGTTCCTTTTGGCTCATGCCGCGGGCAATCCGCGCCTGGATGAGGATGTCGGGCAGTTGTTGGAGTCCATCGGCCTCGAAGTCGGTGATCTCGCCCGAGCGGAGCCGGTCGTAGAGATCGACCGCCTCTGCGAGTTCTTCGACTTGGCTATCGAGCGCCGCCTTTTGTGCGGTGGCCACGACCGCCGGCACGCTGGCATCACCGGCGTCGATTGCGAGGCGAGCCTGCCGCATCTTGTCGAGCTGGGCTCGCGTCGAACGATACTGTCTTTCGTTGGTGATCATGCGGCCGCTCCTTTTGGCGACGCGAGCGTCACGCGGACTATACCCTTTGGGCGACCCGAGAATTTGTCGACCTGGAAGAAATCGAGAAATGTCTGGCCCGGCAGATTCTCGGTCGACGTTAGGAACATCTCTCCGAGGAACTTGCGCTTTTGCGCCGCTCGCTTGTCCTCGAATCGAAGTAGGACTGGGTCCAGTTGCCCAAAGTCTACGCCTTGCCAGTCCCAGCAGCCATCATAGTCTTCGGGATGCGGCTTGGCAGTGGTGAAGCTTCCGTCGAGGTAAAGCGTCGTGCAGTGCGCGGCTGCGAGCGCCTCGGCCATTCGTCGGAAGCCGTCGTAAAGCCAGCGTCGGTGAGGCGTCGTCGCGAAACGGTCGGCGATTTCCTGCAGCGTCGCGTCGTGGATACCCGGCGGAAGCACCGCCCAGGGAGTGGGAGAACCGAGTTCGACAAAATCCGGTATCATGACACAACAATATAGTTGTGTTTAAGCAAAAGTCCAGACCCTTGAACAGGCCGTTGGGAGAAAGCGAAAGGACCACACCGAGATAGCAGCGGCCGTCGGCGACGCTGGAAGTATGCGGGCCGGTGGGTCGAACATTGGCGCTACAGGTTTGAGCCCAGGTGTGAGGCGGCACGTTCCAGCGACCGCGAGCTCACCGTCCCGGAGAAGAGCCCAATTCACCGACGAACGGCTTTTAGCGAAGCAGATTCGCAAACTCCCTCAGCACACCCCCGTTCATCCGCCGTTCACCGCATTGACTACAGACGTAATCATCAAGATTACACACGTAGTCAGTACGGGAGCGAGTCGAAATGCCCGAGCGTATCAGCGATGCCGAGCATGCCGTGATGGAGGTGCTGTGGGACGAGAGCCCGCTCACCGCCCAGGATGTCTCCGAACGCATCTCGTCCGACAAGGATTGGTCGGCCAACACGGTCAAGACCCTGCTCGGCCGGCTGCTCGCCAAGAGCGTCATCGCGCACGTCGCCGATGGCCGGCGCTACCTCTATCGCCCGCTCGTCGCGCGTGACGATTATGTCGCGGGGGAGAGCCGCAAGCTGATGGACCGGCTGTTCGGCGGCAAGCTGACGCCGCTGGTCGCCCATCTCGCCGAGCGCGACGAACTGACCGCGCAGGACATTGCCGAGATCGAGGCGCTGCTCAAGGGCCTCAAGTCGTGAGCGCGCTGATCCCCTGGGCGATCGAGGCGTTGATCGCCTCGACCCTGCTCATGCTGCTGGTGCTCGCGCTGCGTGGGCCGGTGCGGCGCGCCTTCGGGCCCGATATCGCCTATCTGCTGTGGCTGTTGCCGGTGCTGCGCCTGATGCTGCCGCCCCTGCCGCAGTCCTTGTCGCAAGGCTGGCATCAGGCGGTGGTCGCACCCGTCTCGCAGGCCAGCGAAACCTTCACCATCCTCGTGGCCGAACCCCTCGGCTTCAGCGGGGGTGCCGCCGCGCCGGATCCGCAAACCCCGCTGCTTGGTCCAGCCCTGGTCATGCTCTGGGTTTTCGGCGCGGCGGCCTTCATCCTGTGGCACACGCTGGCGCATGCCCGCTTCTGCCGGCGCATGCTCGCCGAGCAGCGCGGCGGCGCGGCGATGGCCGACGGCGTCCACGTCATCGAGACCGACGCCGCACGCGGGCCGCTCGCCTTCGGCATCTGGCGTCGTTACGTCGCCTTTCCGCGCGATTTCGTCGAGCGGTACGATGCCGATGAGCGTGACCTGGCGCTGGCGCATGAGCTTGGCCACCATGCCCGTGGCGATCTGATCGCCAATTGGGCGGCGCTGGTCGTGCTCGCGCTGCACTGGTTCAATCCGATCGCCTGGCGTGCCTTCCGTGCGTTCCGCGCCGATCAGGAAATCGCCAACGACGCCCGCGTGCTGGCCGGGCGCGATGCGGTCACGCGGCATCTCTATGCCTGCGCGATCGTCAAGGCCGCGCATGGCGGAGCGGTATCGGCCGCCTGCCACCTTCATACCATCGAAGATCTGAAAGGGAGACTGAGGATGCTTACTACTAACCGCCCATCGCGGGCCCGACTGATGAGCGGCATCGGCGTGATCGCCTTGCTGACCACCGCCGGCCTTGCCACCACCGCCTCCGGCACCCAGGCCGCCGAGCGCGTGCGCACGAAGGTCGAGCAGGCCACTGGCGTCAAGCTCGACGAACTGCGCCTGCCGGTCGCCTTCCAGTCGGCCCCGCCGGCCCCGCCGCCCGCACCCGAGGCACCCACGGCGATGCCCGCGCCGCCGCCGCCGCCCGCTCCGCCGGCGCTCAGCGCCGATGGCCACCAGCGGCATCACTATCGCGTGGTCATCCGCGACCGTGACGGTCATGTCACCGAAACCGATAGCGACACTCCGCCGGACATGGCGGCCATCGGCCCGGTGCCGCCCGTTCCGCCTATGCCTCCGATCCCGGGGATGCACAGCCGATCGGAGGTGCGCATCATCCGGCGCGATCACGACGGCCATATGATGACCGAAAACTTCATGGGCAACATGCCCGAGATCAGCAGCGCCAATTGCGAAGGGCCCGACACCGCCCGGCCGCCGGTGATGCACAAGGACAGGGACGGCAAGCGCATCATCATCATTTGCCACAATCGCATCGAGCGCATGGCGCATGACGGCGCGGCGATGGCGGCGCGCTCGCCCGATATCGAGCGTCGCGCCTACACCCATGCGCTGGAGGGGCTGCGTGATGCGCGGAGCCGGATCGCCGGCAAGACCTCGATGAGCTCCGAAGCGCGCGCCCAGGCATTGCAGGGGATCGACGAGGCGATCCGCGAGGTCGAGGGCGATCTCGCCAAGGTGAACTGACCGCGTGCCTCGCGCGGGTTACCGCCCGCGCGAGGCACGCCATCCAGACCGTATCGAGGCCGTCACCCCGGACTTGTTCCGGGGTCCACCGTACCGCGCAAGAGGGGACCGGTTTGCTCGTGGAACGGTGGATGCCGGAACAAGTCCGGCATGACGGATCGCTGTAACGGCGAGGGCGTCAAGCTGATTCAAATTAGCCAATTCCGATGTCTTAATAGTGCCATGCGCACGCTGGATCACCTCATCTGTCAGCCCGTCCGGATTCGACGAAATTCCCTGCCAGCCGCGGCGAAAATTGATAAAATTCCCTGCCATTTCCCTGCCGGCAGGGAATCCGGGCTTCCGCTCGCGCCACAGCGCGGTCTTGCGTTCGCCCGACGCAGCCGCCATCTGCTCTTCATGGCCGACCAACAGCCCGGCGTGCCGGAACAGCTCGAACCGCTGGTGGCGCGCCTGCTCGCGCCCAACCCGTCTCATTTCACCTTTACCGGCACGCAGGTGCATCTCGTCGGCACCACCGACCTGGCGGTGATCGATCCCGGCCCCGATGATCCCGAACATGTCGCCGCGATCCTCCGCGCGATCGTCGGCCGGCGGGTGTCGGCGATCGTCATCACCCATACGCATCGCGATCACAGTCCGGGCTCGCGCCCGCTGGCGGCGGCGACGGGCGCGCCGATCGTCGGTTGCGCGCCGCTGGCGCTCGAGGATCTCGGTCCGCGCGCCGATGCCAGCTTCGACGGCGACTATGCGCCTGATCTCGTGCTGGCGGATGGCGAGAGCGTTGCCGGGCAGGGCTGGACGCTGACCGCGGTCGCGACGCCAGGCCACACCTCCAACCATCTCTGCTTCGCGCTCCCTGAAACCAAGGCGCTGTTCAGCGGCGACCATGTCATGGGCTGGTCGACGAGCATCGTCTCGCCGCCCGATGGCGACATGGCGGCCTATATGGCCAGCCTCGACAAGCTGCTTTCGCGCGACGACCGCATTTATTATCCGGCGCATGGCGACCCGGTCGACCGCCCGCAGCGCCTGGTGCGCGGTATGCTCGGCCACCGCAAGCAGCGCGAGGGACAGATATTGCGGCTGCTGCGCGAGGGGCCTGACGACATCCCGGCGATGACGGTGAAGATGTATGTCGGGCTCGACCAACGCCTGTTGCCCGCCGCCGAGCGATCGGTGCTGGCGCATCTCATCGATCTGCGCGACCGTGGGCTGGTGACCGAGGCTGGTTCGACATGGGAGATGGCGGCATGAGCTTCATCGGCAAGTTCGCCGCCGCACTGGCGTTGATCGCGCTGTTCATCGCCGGCGGTTTCTGGGCGGTCGGCCATTATGTGAGCAACAAGTTCGCCAGCCCCGATCCGGTGACCATCGCCAGTGGTTCGGTCGCCGGCCTGCGCGAGCAGAACCGGCTGTCGGCGTTCCAGGCCAGCTTCGTCGCGGTGACGACGTCGACCGTGTCGCAGTTCGGGCTGAGCACCAAGAAGACGATGATCACCCCGGGCACGGTGCGCTACGAGGTCGATCTCGCCAAGCTGACGCCGCACGACGTGACGTGGGATGCGAAGACCCAGACCCTGGGCGTCACCCTGCCGCGCATCGAAGTGTCGGCGCCGCAGATCGATCTCAACCAGATCAAGGAATATGGCGATGGCGGCCTGCTTTCGACGCTGACCGACGCCGATGCCAAGATCGACGCCGCCAACCGCACTGCCGGGCAGCAGCAACTCGTCGCCCAGGCCAATGGCGCGATGCCGATGGGCCTGGCGCGCGACGCCACGCGGCGTGCGATCGAGCGCAGCTTTGCACTGCCGCTCAGGGCAGCCGGGCTCGATGCCAAGGTCAAGGTGCGCTTCGCCGACGAGGCGAAAGATAATGACTCGGTGTGGGATGCCAGCCCGTCGATCGACGAGGTGATGCGCTTGAAGCCTTCCCGCTGACCGACCGAACGCCTATCTGGCCCGCATAGGGAGACCCGTATGACCGCCATTGCCCAAAACCTGACCGGCCTCGACCTGCGCGCCGAGATCGACCGGCTGCGCAAGGAACGCAATGCGGTGATCCTGGCGCATTATTATCAGAAGCCGGAGATCCAGGACCTCGCCGATTTCGTCGGCGACAGCCTCGATCTCAGCCGTAAGGCGCAGGCCACCGATGCCGAGGTCATCGCCTTTTGCGGCGTGCGATTCATGGCCGAGACGGCGAAGATCCTGTCGCCGGAGAAGATCGTCGTGCTCCCCGACATGGATGCGGGGTGCAGCCTTGAAGACAGCTGCCCGCCGGACAAGTTCGCCGCCTTCCGCGCCGCGCACCCCGACCATATCGCGCTGACCTATATCAATTGCTCGACCGAGGTGAAGGCGTTGAGCGACGTAATCGTCACCAGTTCCTCAGCCGAGAAGATCCTGTCGCAGATACCGAAGGACCAGAAGATCATCTTTGGCCCCGACCGCAATCTCGGCGGTTATCTGGTGCGCAAGACCGGGCGCGAGATGCTGTTATGGCCCGGCGTGTGCATCGTCCATGAGGCGTTCAGCGAGACCGAACTGCTCAAGCTGCGCGCGCAATATCCCGACGCGCCGATCGCCGCGCATCCGGAATGCCCGCCGGTGATCCTCGACCATGCCCATTATGTCGGATCGACCAGCGGCATCCTGGCCTATGCCAAGGCCAGCCCCTCCAAGGTCGTGATCGTCGCGACCGAGCCGCATATCATCCACCAGATGGAAAAGGCGGTGCCGGACAAGCTCTTCATCGGCGCACCCGGCGCGGACGGCAACTGCAACTGCAATATCTGCCCGTACATGGCGCTCAACACGCTGGAGAAGCTCTATCTCGCGTTGCGCGACCTGACGCCACGCGTGGAGATCGAGGAGGGGCTGCGGCTCAAGGCCAAGAAGAGCCTCGACGCGATGCTGGCCATGGCCGGCGGCACGGTTGGGATGGGCGATCTCGGGCCGGTCAAGGTGACCGGGGATTGAAAGCATGATCCGTCTCACGCGACGCGAGGCGATGGCCTCGGCCGCGCTGCTGGCCGCCGCGCCCGGCTTTGCCGGCGAGGCTGACGTGGTCGACTGGCATGCGCTGGCCGACGATGTCCGCGGCGAGATGCGCTGGGCGTGGGGCGAGTATCGCCGCCGCGCCTGGGGCAAGGACGAGATCAAGCCGATCTCGGGCGGCACTCACAGTTTCCCGCTCAAGAAGAAGCATCTCGGCCTGTCGCTGATCGAGGCGATGGATACCTTGTGGGTGATGGGGCTCGACGCGGAATTCTCCGACGCGCTCGCCTGGGTGACGGCGCACGCCCGTTTCGACGTGGATGGCGAGGTCTCGGTGTTCGAGACATCGATCCGCCTCGTCGGCGGGCTGCTTTCGGCGCACCATGCCTGTGGCGATCCGGTGCTGCTGGCCAAGGCGCGCGATCTGGCCGACCGGCTGCTGCCGGCGTTCGATACGCCGACCGGCATGCCCTATCGCTATATCAACCTGAAGACGGGCAAACGGCGCGACCCGGTGACCAACCCGGCGGAGGTCGGTACCTATCTTCCGGAATATGGCACGCTCAGCAAGCTGACCGGCGATCCGCGCTATCGCGACGCCGCCAAGCGCGCGCTGGTCGCGATGTATCAGCGCCGCTCGCCGATCGGGCTGCTCGCCGACAAGATCGACGCGACGACCGGCGCTTGGCTCAGCCGCCGCGCGACGATCGCGCCGCCGTCGGACAGCTATTACGAATATCTGTGGGATGGTTGGCAGCTGCTCGGCGATGCCGAGTGCAAGACAATGTATGACAGCTGCACCGTGGCGATCCTTAAGCATCAGGTGGTGCAGGCTCAGGGACAGACCTGGCTGGTCGATGTCGATTTCGAGACCGGCGTGCAGCTGTCGAGCGAACAGGACGAGCTCGCCTCCTTCTATGGCGGGCTGCTGGCGCAGGGCGGGGCAGGGGCGATCGGTGCCGTCTATACGCGTGCCTGGGCGAGCGTGCAGACGCGGTTCGGTATCCTGCCCGAAGGCTATGACTTCGCCACCGGCAAACCGCTGTTCGTCACCAACGCACTGCGCCCCGAGCTGGCCGATGCGGCGTTCAACCACTGGTTGCTCGATCGCAAGCCCGAATGGCGCATGCTCGGCCGCGAGCATTATATGGCGATGAAGCGCTGGAACAAGGCGCGCTACGGTTACGCCGACATGGCCGATGTGACGACCAAGAAGCAGGCGGATCATTGCCCGGGTTACTGGTGGTCCGAGCAGATGAAATATTACTGGCTGCTATTCAGCGACACGCCGCGCTTCGACTACAGCCGCAACTACCTGTCGACCGAGGGCAATGTGCTATTGGGCTTTCGGCGCTAGCGGGCGGATGATGAAGTAGAGCCCGGCGAGGATCAGCGGGACGCTGAGGGTCTGCCCCATGGTCAGGCCCCACCACAAATGCTCGAGCCCGGCATCGGGCTGGCGGACGAACTCCAGCGTGAAACGCGCGCAGCCATAGATCACCAAGCCGGTGCCGAGCAGGCGACCCGGCTTCAGCCGCGCATCGGTGCGCCAGAAGAGATAGAGGAGCACGATCATCGACAGGCCGCCCTCGAGCGCGGCCTCGTAGAGCTGACTCGGATGACGCGGGATGCCGTCATGCGTGCCGGGGAAGATCACCGCCCAGGGCAGCGAACTGAGGCGTCCCCACAACTCTCCGTTGACGAAGTTGGCGAGGCGCACGAGGATCAGCCCGAACGGCGTGGCGCAGGCGACATAGTCGCACACCCGCAACAGCGACAGCTGGTGGCGGCGGGTGAAGATCACCAGCGCGACGATCACCCCGAGAAAGCCGCCATGCAGCGACATGCCGCCCTGCCACAGCTTGAGCAGGTCGAGCGGGTGAGACCACAGCTCCGGCTGGTAGAACAGCGAGAAACCGATCCGCCCGCCCAGGATGACGCCCAGCGTGATATAGAAGACCAGGTCGTCGACATGGCGTTTCGCCATCGGCGCGCCCGATCGGCCGAGCAGCTTGCCGAGATACCACCAGCCCAGCACGATCATCGCGATGTAGCTCAGCGCGTACCAGCGGACCTGCACGACGCCGAGATCGAGCGCCACCGGCGACAGGTGCATATTGTCGTAGTTGAATGCGGAAGCCGCGCTGGCGAGTTGGGCGGCGATCATCCGATCGGCAGCCCGAACATGAGTTCGCGAGCAAACCGCGCCGGCGGCGAGCCGTGCGCCAGCACCGCATCGTTATAGGTTTTGAGGTCGAACTTGGCGCCCAGCCGGCGCTTGGCTTCCTCGCGCATCGCCATATGCTCGCTATAGCCGGTGAAATAGCTCAGCAGCTGGGTCGAGCCGAGGCTGGCGCGGGTCCATTTGCCGGCCGCCTCGCGTTCCTGCTGGAAGGCGCCCTTCATCATCAGGTCCATCGCCTGGTCGCGCGTCATGCCCTCGGTGTGGATGCCGATATCGAGCAGCGAATTGGTGATCGAGCGAAGCCGCATCTTGAGGATGGTCAGCTTGAACAGCGGATTGCCGTCCATGTAGCCGGCATCGGACATCATGCCCTCGGCATAGACCGCCCAGCCCTCGACGAACGGCCCCGACGACAGCACCGCGCGCAACACGCTGTGGTTCTGATTGGCGTGGGCGATCTGCAGGTAATGGCCCGGCATCGCCTCATGGATGCTGACATCCTGGATCATATAGTCGTTATATTCGCTGAGGAACGAGGTGGCCTGCGCGTCGCTCCAGTCGTCGGGGATCGGCGAGATGGCGTAGAGGGTGTCGAGCCGTTGCTCGAGCGCGCCGGGGCTGTCGCAATAGGCGACAGCGGCACCCTGCTGGAATTTGGGCATGGTGATGATCTTCACCGGCGTGTCAGGCATCGACACCAGACCCTTGGCGCGGACGAAGGCGGTTGCTTGGGCGAGGGTGGCGTTTGCCTTGGCCATTACGCCGTCGCGTGCGGGGCGCTCGCGATAGGTGAGGGCGAGGGCGGCTTCGATCGCCGCCTGCTGCTGGGCGGCCGTTGGCTGGTCAGGCAAAGCGGGGGCCAGCACCTGACGGGCGAGCGCATACATCTGTGCGCGGGTTTCCACGACGGCGGCGGTGGCGCGCGCTTTGATCTCCTGGCGGGTGAGGTTCGAAACCAGGGCGAAGGCGACCTTCTGGTCGTAGAGCTTCGCGCCGAGCCGCAGTTCCCCCTTCGCCTGCGGGACGAGCACCGTGTCGAGCCACTTCTGATGCATGGCGACAGCCGCCTTGAGCGTGGCCAGTGCGGTGTTGAAGCGCGCACGGTCGGGCGGGGAGAGCGTGTCGGCATGCGGCGCGAGCATCGTCTCGGCGATGTCGACCACGCCGCCATTTCGCTTGGCGACGGTGGTCGCGTAGATCGCCGGGACGCGGGCCGGGATTATCTGCGCGCGCGCCTGGGCGAGGAAGGCGGGCATTGCCTCCATCCGCGCGGTCGCCGCCTTGAGCCGTTGCGGCCAGGGGGCGAAATCTCGCGCGGCAAGGCTGTAGAGCGCGCCGCCGGCAATGCCGTTGTAGATTTGCGGGTCCCATGACCAGTCGCGCAGCGTTTCGATCTGCCAGATCTCGTAGCGCAGTGCATTGTCGAGCAGCGCGGCATCGACCTGGCTTTCGCGGGCGAGCGCGCTGCGGTCGATCCTCGCCAACGCCGCGAGCAGCGCCTTGTCATGCGCGAGCACCCGTGCGCGGCCGACGGCCGAGACATCTTCGAGGCGGTCGTCAAAGCGGTGATCGCCGAGGGTCGTCCCGCCCGTCGGGGTGAAGCGAGCGATGTCGCGGACATAGCGCTGGCTCAGTGCGGTGAAGGCGGCTTCGGCACTGGCGGCGCGCGCCGCGACGGTGCGGGCGGGCACAGGGTGAGTCGCGCCGAGCAGCAACGCGCTTCCGGCGAGCAAGGCGAAAGCGAGACGCATGACGTTTCCCCCATTTTCTTATCGTTGGCCGACGTGTAGCCGTCTCGACGCCGCGACGCCATGGCATGCGTCCAAAAGGCTCTTGCTATTTGTTCTCTTTTTGTGCCAGCATTCCAACCCTGTCGATGAGGCGTGAAATGGCTCTGGGAATCACCATCGAAGAACGCCATCGCGGCCCCGCTCTGACGGCGGGCTGGAGCCTGGCGGGATTCGATATCGACGCATTCGTCACGGCGACATTGGCCGAGGATCTGGGTGAGGGGGGGGACATCACTTCCGACGCGGTGATCCCGGCCGATGCGCGCTTCACCGGCGTGATGGACAGTCGCGATGCGATCACCGTCGCTGGCCTGCCGATCGCCGAGGCCTTCTTCCGCACGCTAGATCCATCGGTGCGCATCGAGCGGCTGGTCGAGGAGGGCGCGCGGGTTGCGGCGGGCACCGACCTGATGCGGCTGGAAGGCAATGCGCGCGCGATGCTCACCGCCGAGCGCTCGGCGCTCAATACGGTGCAGCATCTTTCGGGCATCGCCACCTTCACCCGTAGTTATGTCGACAAGATTCTCGGCACGGGTGCGATCCTGCTCGATACGCGCAAGACCATCCCGGGCCTGCGCGTGCTGGAGAAATATGCGACGCGCATGGGCGGGGCGACCAATCACCGCATGGGCCTGTGGGACGCGGCGATGATCAAGGACAACCATGTCGCGGTTGCTGGCGGTGTTGGCGAGGCGGTCGCGCGGGCGAAGGCGGCGGGTATTGCGCGGATCATCGTCGAGGTCGATCGCACCGACCAGATCGAGCCGGCGCTGGCGGCCGGCGCGACGCATCTGCTGCTCGACAATATGGACCCGCCGACGCTGCGCGGTGCGGTCACGTTGGTCGGCGGGCGCGTGCCGACCGAGGCGTCGGGCGGCGTACGGCTCGATACGATCCGCGCGATCGCCGACACCGGCGTGACCTATATCAGCGTCGGGCGGCTGACCCAGTCGGCGCCGGCGGCCGACATCGGACTGGATTTCAAGACGATATGATTGGCAGTTTGACAGGGGAGAGAGCGATGCGGCGCAGATTGGCGATCGGTACGGTAATGGCTGCGACGATGCTGCCGTTGGTGGCGCAGGCACAGACGATCAACTGCGCGGTGCCGCGCTCGATCGAACGTCCCAGGCCGGATGTACCGTCAGCAAGCGAACCGCAGCGTGATGTGCCGATCGGCGGTTATACGCTGGCGCTGACCTGGGCACCCGAATTCTGTCACAGCCATGCGCGCGACGCGAGTTCGCGGATGGAATGCGGCAGCGGCAATCGCTTCGGCTTCACGCTCCACGGCCTGTGGCCGGACGGGGTGGGCAAGGATTGGCCACAATATTGCGCCGCGGCGCCGCTGCTGCCGGAAAAACTGCTGCGCCAGCATCTCTGTTCGACACCATCGGCGCAGTTGCTGCAGCATGAGTGGTCGAAGCACGGCACCTGCATGCACACCACGCCCGAGGCCTATTTCGCACGCTCGACGGGCATGTACGGCAAGCTGAAATTCCCCGACATGGATGCGCTGTCGCGCGGGCCGGTGACGGCGGGCAAGCTGGCCGATGCCATCGCCGCGGTGAATCCCGGCCTGCCAGCGAGCGCGATCCGCGTGACGAAGAACGCCAAGGGCTGGCTGGATGAGCTGTGGCTGTGTCTCGACAAGCAATATGCCTATACGCGGTGCAGGGTAGGGACGGGCGGCGTGCCGGGGAATACTGCGATCAAAATTTGGCGTGGTCCGGGTGCGGGCAGTTCGGCGCGATCATCCGGCGGTAGCTATTCGCGGCGGAGTTATTCCCGGAGCAGTTATTCGCGGCACTACTGAGCTGCATTGGGACTCTCAGCCCGGATTTGTTCGGGATATTGCGGTCGACCAGGTGCCGTTCCCCGGCGAAGGTCGGGGCCCAGTTGGGGCACGAGGTAACCAGCGTTGCGCCCCGTTACTCCTGCCGTTCCGACTGGGCCCCGGCCTTCGCCGGGGAACGGCCGGGGGTAACGTGCCACGAATGTTAGCGCTTGCTGATGAGTGGATGCCGGAACAAGTCCGGCATGACGAAAGTGAGTTTAGGGCTCAGCCCTCGACCACCGCTGACGACGGGTGATGCTTGTCGAGATGGCGCTTGATGATCTTGAGGTTGCGGCTGTTCGAGCGGAACAGCGCGTCGGGGACGGCGCCGACGACCGGGATGATGCCGAGCAGGAAGTCGATCCCGACATTGCCGAACATGCGCGCCATCTGCATCTTGGACATGCCGAGGTTACGCGCTTCCCACACCATGTATGCGCCCATCAGCGAGCCGATCACATCACCACCGATCGGGATCAGGTCGAGGATCACGTCGAGGCCGATCTTGTAATTGGTGCCGGGGATGGTGAACAGGCCCTCGAGCAGATGCTCCAGCGCCTCGATGCGCTTGCGCACGGAGACGACATCGGTGCCCATCGGCACCATGCTGCTGAGCTTACCGAACGTGTCGGGTTCGATGCGGGTGGCGCGGTCGGTCATCATTACCTCAATTGGTGGGCCCCCGCAGGCGATTCAATGGGTGCCAGGCGCGGGCGTTGGGTTGCCACTGCTTCAGACGTAACGAAACGAGCGACCAGCGTAACGGTTGCGCGATGGGGATGAAAGCGACATCGCTGGCCAGTGCGGCGTCGGCTTCGGCGAGATGCTGGGCACGCAGCGCCATGGTCGGCGCGTCGCGCGCGCCGTCGAGCGCGGTCTGTGCCTCCGGGCTGCACAGCTGGCACGCAGTGGCCAGATACCAGCGGGCGCTGTCATAGGGCGCGACGGCATCGATCAGGCGCAGATCCGCCGACGCATCCCAGGCGACGCGATCGGCGATGATGCCGAGTGTGTGCAGGTTGGCGGCGGTCAGGCCGAAAACAAGCGTCCCGCCGGGCCCGGCCGGCACCGCCAGCCGCAATCGTATGTCGCCGGGATGCGCCGCGCGCCACGTTGCGACCGGGTTCGCTGTCGTCGCGGCCGGCACTGTCGCCCAGGCGGGCTGCGCCGGTGGCGTCGCGGAATCGAGCGCCTCAGGCAGGATCTGGTTGGTGGTTGGCCAGGTCGTGCCGAAGGCCGCGACGATCGCCTGCCGATCGATCGCCCGTGCCACCGCCGCACGGTTCGCCGCGTCGGCGAGGAATCCGCTGCGATCGACCACCGCCCAGCCGAACAAGCCCATAGCCGGGTCGATCCGGCGGTTGGCCGGCGCGACGCCGGCGGCGGCGAGCAGCGGCCAGTCCGCCGCAGTGCCGCCCGAGACGAGATCCGACTGGTGCAGCACGAACCGGGCGATGGCGCGCGAGGCGCGTTCGCCGATCAGTTCGACATTGTCTTGCGGACCGGGCTTCGCGACATCGTCATCGGGCGAGCGTCGTGGGTCGAAGGCGGGGCGCAACAACACATGGCCATGAGGCCCGTCCGTGAGCCGAAACGGGCCGCTGCCGCCGGGCCTGTGCGTGCGGAACAGCGCCAGTTCCGGCTGAGCGAACAGCTTGAGCAGATCGGGGCGCGGACGTTTCAGCTCGACCTCGATCACTTCGGGCGTGCGGGCGACGATCTGGTCGATCGCGCTGAGGAACGGAAGCAACGCGTTGCGCGAGCCGGGCGCGATCTGGCGACGCAGCGAGGCGACGACCTCGTCGGCGGTAACCTTGTCGCCATCGGCCCATTCCGCCTCGCGCAGGCGGAACAGATAAGACATGCCGTGATCGATCACGATCCAGCGCTCGGCGAGACCAGGCTCGATCTGGCCGGCCGCGTCGAACCGCACCAGCCCCTGCGCGGTGGCGTCGAGCAGGACGCGGTTGCCGTGATCGAGTGCGCCGCGTGCCGGGTCGGCCAGCGCGACCTCGCCGCCGATCGTGCTGACCACGACCGGACCGGCGTCGGAGCGAGGGTCGCATCCCGCCAGCAGCAGGGCAAAAGCTAGCGGTAGCCGCACCTTCATCGGGCGCTGGATCGCAGGTCGTGGAAAGCGATTGGCCGCATGACAGCATCCTGCCATCGACAGGACGATTGCGCCACCGCCAGACCGTGCCAAAAAGAATTTTTCGCGGGTCTTCCGGCCATATGGACAGTGGAATCGACGCCGCATACAGTCTGTGGGCGGGGTATTCATACAGGGTTGTTTTTGGGTGGCGCACGGTGCGGCGCATGGCGGGGCTGTATGCAGTTCATTGATGTGATGCGCGAGAAGATGACGGTTTTGGTGGAGTTTATCCGTGCGCGCGCGCCGTTGTTGCCGGCGATGGATCGTGCGGCGGTGCTGCTGATCGGTGTCGCCGTAGGAACCGCGATCGGCTTTGCCTTTCGCGGTGGCCCGAGCGACGCGCCGCCGCTCGCTGCGGCCCCCGCGCCGGCGGCGAAGACGCATGCCGCGCCGACTCCTGCCAACGCCGAAGCTAGCATTGCCGAGCGTTGTGCGCCGTCCAATCAATTGCAGCAGCAGTTGAAACAGACGGCGGCCGAGGGCGGCAAGGTGCGCATCGGCGTGTTCGGCGACAGTTTCGGCAAGGGCGTGTGGGCCGGACTGGTCAATCAGCTATCGAGCAAGGCCGGTTATGAGGTGACGGACTTCGGCCAGGAAGCGATCGGCTTCACCCGCTACAAGAGCCTCAATCTCGAAAAGCACGCTGCCGATCAACTCGGTAGCAGCAATGTCGACATCGCGGTCATCTCGTTCGGGGCCAATGACGCGCAGGGCATCATCACGCCCGAAGGCCATTACGCGCCGTTCATGGGGCCGTTGTGGCAGGAGACGCTCGGCGGTCGGGTCAAGCGCTATGTGGGCATCCTGCGTGCGCACCATGCCCTGGTTTATTGGGTCGGCCTGCCACACATGCGGGAGCCCGGGCTTGAGCGCGATGTGACCGCGATCAACGATTTCTACCATGCGCAGATGGACGAGCTCGGCGTGCCGTTCCTCGACAGCCGGCCGATCTCATCGGACGAGCACGGCCAGTTCACGCCCTATCTCAACGATCCGAAGGACGGGAAGCGCACGCTGATCCGGGTTGGCGACGGCATCCATATGACGATCCCCGGTTATATCTGGATCACGCGCGATCTGGCCGACCGTATCCGTAGTTATGTCGGGTCGGTGCGTAACATTGCTGGTGTTGCGGCACCGGTGCTGCCTGTGAAGAAGAAGCCGGTATGAAGCACGTTCCCCCGTTGATCGCGGCATTTGCCGCCTTGTTACCGATGCCGGCGCTTGCCGCACGCTGCGCCGGGCCGGTGTGCAACATGGAGCGGCTCTCGCCCGTGTTCGCCAAGCTGGCCACCGCGCGCCGGGGAGGCGGGCCGGCGGTGCATATCCTGCAGATCGGCGACAGCCATACCGCGGGCGACGCGGTGACCGGCGCGTGGCGCGACCTGCTCCAGGCGCGCTACGGCGCGGGCGGACGTGGCGTACTGGCGCCAGGCAAGCCCTATGATGGTTATATCACGCGCGGCGTGACCGCGACGATGTCGACCGGCTGGACGATCGGCGCGACCTTCGGGAAGAATGCCGCCGCGCCGCGACCGATGCTCGGCGTGTCCGGGTTCAGCATGGTCTCCAATCGGCCCAACGCGACCATGACGTTGCGGTCGGACAGCAGCGCGACGATGTTCGATCGTTTCGTGCTGTGCGCGATCGCCGGGCCGAATGCCGGCGGCGTGACGGTGAGTTTCGATGGCGCCGAGCCGAGCCGGCTCGACTTCACCGCGCCCGATGTGCGGCCGATGTGTCGCAGCATCACCACCGACACGCCGCACGCCTCTGTCGGCATCGACGCTGAATTTCCCGGGCTGACCCTGACCTCATGGGCGACGTTTCGCGGTGGCAATGGCGGCGTGGTGCTGTCGAATGTCGGTGTGGTCGGATCGCAGCTCCAGCACTTCGCACGCACCGACGACATGGTGATCAGCGAGGAAATGAACGCCTATACGCCCGACATGATCGTGCTGGCGTTCGGCACCAATGAAGGCTTCTCACCAAAGTTCGACCCGGTCGCCTATGAAACCACGCTGCGCAGCCAGATCGCGCGGTTGCAGCATCTGTCGGGCGGCGTGCCGATCCTGCTGCTCGGGGCGCCCGACGCGCTGACCCGCAACGCCGCGCTGCGTGGCAATGCGCCAGGCTTGCCGCTGGAGTGCGAGGCGGCACCCGCCTTCCTCGCGCCGCCGACCGCGCCGAGCAATGCGATGGCCCAGCCCTTGCCTGGCAACGCCAACGCCGCGCCGAAGGGGCCGCTGTTCGGACCCCCGGCGCTGGCCGATGTGCGGCGTATTCAGCGTCAGGTCGCCGGCGATATGGGTCTGGCTTACTGGGACTGGCAGGCGCGCATGGGCGGGCCATGCACCGCGCGTGACTGGGTGCAGCGCCCGGTGCCGCTGATGCGCGGGGACTATGTTCATTTCAAGAGCGGCGGCGGGCAGGAGATCGCCCGGCTGCTGCAGGCCGATCTCGACGCCGCCATGGCGAACGCGCGCTAGCTTAGGGGGAGGGGCGAGCGATGCTGTTCCCGACACTGACCTTCGGGTTGTTCTTCCTCGTCGCCTTTGTGGTGGTGTGGTCGGCGCCGTCGAATGAGTGGCGCAAAATCCTGCTGCTGGTGGCGAGCTGGTATTTCTACGGCGCGTGGGACTGGCGCTTCGTGCCGCTGCTGATCTTCTCGGCGCTGGGCAATTGGGCGATCGCGCGCGGGCTGGAACATCCGCGCTTTGCCGGGCACCGCAAGACGCTGCTGCTGAGCGGCGTGGCGCTCAACCTGCTGGTGCTCGGCTTCTTCAAATATTGCGACTTCTTCATCGAGCAACTCGCCGGCACGTTGACCATGCTCGGTTTCGCACGCGATATCCCGGTGTTGCAGATCATCCTGCCGATCGGCATCTCCTTCTTCACCTTCCAGGGCATCAGCTACGTCATCGATGTCTATCGCGAGCGTGTGCCGGCGGCGCGACTGATCGATATCCTGCTGCTGATGTCGTTCTTCCCGCACTTGGTCGCGGGGCCTATCGTGCGTGCCGCCGATCTGGTGCCGCAGTTCCAGCAGAAGCCGAAGCTCGACCGTTCGATGGTGTCGATGGCGTTGCTGCTGATCGTCTGGGGGCTGTTCAAGAAGGCGGTGATCGCCTCGGAACTGGCGGTCGACTTTGTCGACCCGGTGTTCGCCGATCCGACCGCGCATTCGGCCTGGGACCTGATCTTCGCCGCTTATGGCTATGCGGTGCAGATCTATTGCGACTTCTCGGCCTATTCCGACATGGCGATCGGCCTCGCCGCGCTGTTCGGTTATCGCTTCCCGCGCAATTTCAACCAGCCTTATCGTGCGCTGTCGCTGCAGGATTTCTGGCGCCGCTGGCATATGAGCCTGTCGCAATGGCTGCGTGACTATCTCTATATCGAGGCGCTCGGCGGCAGTCGCGGCGGTGAGGCGAAGACGTATCGCAATCTGATGGCGACGATGCTGCTCGGCGGACTGTGGCACGGCGCCAACTGGACCTTCGTCATCTGGGGCGGGATCCATGGCGGGGTGCTGGCGATCGAGCGTTACTGGACCGCGCACGCGCCCAAGGAGCGCCGGAAGCTGCCCGACTGGGCGAAGCTGCTGATCACCTTCCATGTCGTGCTGCTCGCCTGGGTCTTCTTCCGCGCGCCGAGCTTCAGCGATGCGATGACCTATCTCGGCGGGATCGTGATGCCGTGGCGCGGACCATCGGCCTTCACCGCGACGCCGCTGATCCTGCTGCTGATCGCGTGCGGCCTGGCGATCCATGCCGCGCCGCAGCGCTGGATCGGCGACGTGGCGGTCCGTCTCCGCACCATGTCGGCATGGAGCTTTGCCGCCGCGCTGATCGTTGTCATGCTGGTGATCGACGCGATGCGTTTCGAAGGGGTCGCGCCCTTCATCTATTATCGCTTCTGAGGGGGCCGTTCGATGCTGCACGATTTCCCCGTCGACCTGCCCGAAGCGCCGCCACCGGACGCCCATAGCCTGGGCTGGACGGCGTCGATCATCACCATCACGGCGCTGGGGCTGTTGCTGACCAACGCCATCTCAATATCGGAATGGGGCGCGGAGATGACGCCGAGCGCCGGCGTGGTGCGTTTCGTCAATATCGCCGACCGCTGGCACGCCTTTACGGAGCGCACCGGGCTGGGTGCGCCCCGCAAGGGTGTTCATGCCGTCTGGAAGAAGCTCGAAGCGGTGCGCTTCCCGGGCCAGGAGCCCGCAACCGAAGCCAAACCTGCGGGCTGACTTAGCGGTAGAAGATATGGTCGCCGAGCACCGCGACGCGCTGGCGTCCGCGGAAGAAGCGCGGCGGGGCCTGGTAAGCGGCGTGGTAGAACAGCGCGCCGGGCACGACGGCCGGGCTGACATTCTGCACCGCGTCGCGCGACACCGCGACGGCGCGCGTCCACGCACCGCTGCTGCGGTCGGGATGATAGCTGTCGGTGTTGAAGAACTGGCCGGGCTGGTTGACCACTGCGCAGGCCGTATGGCCGAAACGGCTGCCTACCCGGGTACGGTTGATGATCAGCTGTGCGACGGCGAGCTGACCCTTTTCCGACTGGTTGGCGGCCTCATGACGCACGACCTTGGCGATGCAGTCGATCGCGGCAGCGAGTTCGGCGGGTGCCACTGCCGGACGCAGATCGAGATCGGCGGCCTGTGGCACGCTGGCGACGCTGTCCTCGGACGGGGCGGGAAGGGTGGTGGTCTCAACGGCGGGTGCCGTGATGATCTGGGGCGCGGTCTGAATCGACGGCGTGCCCGGCAGGGTGCGAGCGATCACCGGAGCGATCAACTGCTGGGCCGGAGCAGATGCAGCGAGCGTGGGAATCGCGGCTGCGGTAGCAACGAGCGTAATCAAAAAACGACGAGCGGGAAGCACTTATAACCTCGACATGTGCGCAGAGGCTCGTCGTCGCGCTATATCACCGGTGCGCTTGGATCTGCCCCACGTCTTGCCTTCGGAACCTGTTATTATTTCGGTTCTGTCCCAATGGCCGGGATGAGTGGTGGGCTATCGTGGCGACGGTTAACAAACGCAAAGCGTGCGCGGTGAACCGTTACGGCCCCGGGATGAATGGAGGATATATTTGCGTTTCGACCAGCGGTAGGTGAAAGCCCTGGAGGAAAACGCTAGATGTTGTGTCTATCTCGCGTGGGAACCCATAGAGCCGATTCTCTGACGTCACCGCAACGTTCAGCGCTAGCTTGCGGCACGGTGCAGGTCGAACATCCCTTGGGCCACCACGCGTCCGTTCACCATCAGATCGATCTTGTGCAGGCCCGGGTGATGCGTTCGGGTGGTGAAATCGCGGATTGGCTGGCGATGGGTGAGCGACATATCCTCGCCCCCTTTCAGGTCGATCGTCCTCAGCTTGAATACCTTGGCGGCGGTAGCGCCGGATTTCTTCACATAGTGAACCGCGTAATCGATCACCAAACGCTGGTCCTGCTTGGCGGTGGAACGCAATATGATCGATAGCGTGATGTTGTCGCCCAGTGGGATCGATCGCGGTGAAACGGTGAAATCGACGACACGAATTTCCGGCGCGTCTCCCGCGCCGAGAATGGCGAGGGCGCGTTGATCGCCGCGTTTGATCAGCGTGCGCAGCGCATGGCGCGCGATCCAGGTCGTGGCGACATTGTCGCGCGGCCAGGCCTCGATCCGCGCGAGCATCCACTCGGGATTGTCCTTCGCGACGTCGTTGAGATGATTCGCCACCGATTTGCGCACGTAGCGGCTCGGATCCGTCTTCAGCGTATCGATGATACCTTGAGTCAAAGAGGGATCGGCGATCACCGCGGCGAGCTTGAACGACCAGGGCAGGCGCGGGCGACTGCCTTCGCTGGCAAGGCGCCGTACGTGCTCATTCTCGTCGCGCGCCCAACGCTCCATCGCGGCCAGGCCGCGGTTCAGATCGCATCGCAGGAAATGCCGCACGGCGAATTCGGACGAGCCGAAGACGGTGAAGAATTTGAGCGCTTCCATCGAGATGTCGAAATCATGCTGCCCGTAGAGGGCGACATAATCGGGCAACACCATGGTGACGAACCCGCTGTTGAGACGCGGCGCGAGGCGGCGAAGTATTTCCAGCGCGGTGCGATAGTCGTCGGGCAGGGTCGCGTGCAGCGCCTCGGTGACGCGGCGCAATCGCGCCATCAGCGACAGGTCGTCGAGCCCGTCCGAGCATAAGGCGATGAACTGCGCGGTGTCGAAGGTGGGAAAGACCGCGCGTGTTTCCGCGGCGATGTGACCTATACGATCGGCGTTGAAGATTTCCTTCCGCGCCGAGGCCGGGGTGGGATCAGTCACGAGATCCGCCGGCTTCCGAATGAGATGGATGGTGCGGACGGCGGGACTCGAACCCGCACACCCAAAGGGCGAGGGATTTTAAGTCCCGTGCGTCTACCAATTTCGCCACGTCCGCATGCACGCGCCGTGGAAGCGCATAGGCGCCCGGGCGTCAAGCGGTACGGCGGGTCACACGTTCAGGCGAACGCGCATTTCCTTGCCGGGCTTGAAATAGGGCACGCGCTTGGCGTCGACTTCGACCACTTCGCCAGTCCGCGGGTTGCGGCCAGTGCGTGAATCGCGCGCGCGGGTGGAGAAGGCGCCGAAGCCGCGCAACTCGACCCGTCCGCCACTCGACAGACGACGTGCGATCTCGTCGAAAAAGGTGGTGATGATCGCCTCGACATCGCGCAGCGCGAGGTCGGGATTTTCATCGGCGATCTGCTGAACGAGCTCTGATCGGATCATTCTGTCATCGACTCCACTCATGGCCCCAGTCTGCCGTGACGCTGGCTGGATGTCCACCCGCACGATCGAGCACCCGCTCCCCCGAGAAAGGCCCGCTGCGGACCTATTCTTACAACATGCGTCGAGCCGGCGATAGGACCGAAACGACGCAAATTAGCAAAAAGAGCCTCATTTCGGGTACTAAATCCGGGTGACGGCGCTGCCATCACCCGGATTTCAGACTTACTTCTTGGTTTCGCGAGCCTTGAGCGCCTCGCCGAGGATGTCGCCGAGCGACGCACCCGAATCGGACGAACCGTACTGCGCGACGGCCTGCTTCTCTTCGGAGATCTGCATCGCCTTGATCGAGAAGGTCGGCTTCTTCGAACGATCGAAGCCGGTGACCATCGCGTCGAACTTCTGGCCGACCTGGAAACGCTCCGGACGCTGCTCGTCGCGGTCGCGGCCGAGATCAGTGCGCTTGATGAAGCCGGTCGCGCCGTCGTCGCCAACCTGCACTTCGAGACCCGCGTCGCGAACCTCGAGGACAGTTACGGTAACCACGGCATTCTTGTTGAGGCCAGTTGCGCCACCAGCGCCAGCGGCAGCGCCACCAGCTGCGACGGCGGCCGACGGGCCACCACGCTCGAGCTGCTTCATGCCGAGCGAGATGCGCTCCTTCTCGGCATCGATGTCGAGCACCACGGCCTTAACCGTCTCGCCCTTGCGATGCAGGTTGAGCGCGTCCTCGCCCGAAATGCCCCAGGCGATGTCGGACATGTGGACCATGCCGTCGACATCGTTGTCGAGGCCGATGAACAGGCCGAACTCGGTGGCGTTCTTGACTTCGCCCTCGACGGTCGAACCGACCGGGTGCGCCTCGGCAAAGGCTTCCCACGGATTGGCATGCGCCTGTTTGAGGCCGAGCGAGATGCGGCGCTTGTCGGGATCGACCTCGAGCACGACGACATCGACTTCCTGGCTCGTCGAGACGATCTTGCCCGGATGGACGTTCTTCTTGGTCCAGCTCATCTCGGAGACGTGCACCAGGCCCTCGATGCCGGCTTCCAGCTCGACGAACGCACCATATTCGGTGATGTTCGTGACGCGGCCAGTCAGCTTCGCACCGACCGGGTATTTGGCGGCGGCGCCTTCCCACGGATCGCTCTCGAGCTGCTTCATGCCGAGCGAGATGCGCTGCGTGTCCTTGTTGATGCGGATGATCTGGACACGGACGGTGTCACCGATGTTCAGAACCTCGCTCGGGTGACCGACGCGCTTGTAGCTGAGGTCGGTGACGTGCAGCAGGCCGTCGATGCCGCCGAGGTCGACGAACGCACCGTAATCGGTGATGTTCTTGACCACGCCGTCGATGATCTGACCCTCGGCCAGGCTCTGGATCAGGCCCGAACGCTGCTCGGCGCGAGTCTCTTCGAGCACCGCGCGACGCGACACGACGATGTTGCCGCGCTTGCGGTCCATCTTGAGGATCTGGAAGGGTTGCGGGATGTCCATGAGCGGCTGAACGTCGC
>NZ_JAQGLG010000096.1 GCF_028292965.1 Sphingomonas bacterium
CGCCAGATCAGTATGACTTATCGGACGGACTCTAAGCGCAACAAGTTTATCCCGCCCAAGTGACATCGGGCACTGTGCGGCGCTGCTGCTCATGGGCGTTCTTCCCTATATCTAGCCGCGCTCAACCGGCCGACGCGCATCGCTGATCCATTCGCTCCACGAGCCCGGATAGAGGCGGGCGCCACTGTGCCCGGCTATCTCCAGTGCGAGCAGATTATGGCATGCCGTGACGCCAGACCCGCACTGCATCACCGGATCGCTGGGTCGGATCTCGCCCAGCACTGCATCGAAATCCTCTGCGAGAATGGCGGCTGGCTTGAACCGCCCCTTCCCGTCGAGATTGTCGCCATAAAATCGGTTGCGGGCGCCGGGGATATGGCCGGCGACCGGATCCATCGGATTGGGCTCGCCCGCAAAGCGCGACGCCGAACGGGCGTCGAGCACTGTGAAGACCGGTACGGCAATATTGCCCTCGATGGTTTCGGCCGACACCGTCCAACCGCTTCGTGGTGCCGCGGTGAAATCGCCGCGCGCCACCGCTCCGGCGGCGCCGCTCTCCATCGGTCCGCCGGCAGCCTCCCATCCTTTGCGGCCGCCGTTGAGGACAGCGACCTGGTCATGGCCGAGCCAGCGTAGCAGCCACCATAAGCGGGCCGCATAGGGCCCTCCCGAGGCATCATAGGCGATAACCTGCCGCCCCCGCATCACGCCGTTGGCGCGCATCACCTCGGCAAACGCCGCAGGGTCAGGTAGCGGATGGCGACCATTGTCGCCGCGCGCCGGCGCAGCGAGATCATCATCGAGGTGCAGATGGCGGGCGCCCGGCAAGTGCGATTCGAGAAAGGCGGCACGGCCCGCATCGGGGTTGCCGAGTTCGAAACCACAATCGAACAACGTCACCTCGCCGCCGTCGAGCAGCAAAGCGAGTTGCGCCGGCTCGATCAGGGTCTTGAACATCGACATCTCCCGCGCTGGTCAGTTGAGGTGGAAAAGCGCTCTGGCATCGCGCTTGAAGGCCGCCCCGCTGTCAGGGCGGCTGTAGAACATATGCCCGCCGGGGTAGACGGCCATTTTCACTCGCTCGATCTGGCCGAAAGCCGGCATCTGCGCGACGATCATCCGCGACGCGAAAAACGGGCATGAAAGGTCGTCCCAGCCATGGGCGATCATCACACCCATCCGGGGGTCGTTGGCGATCGCCTTGCGCAGGTCACTGACCGGCGTGTCACGCGGGCGTCCGCGGTCCCAGGCGCGGTTCACGGCATAGGACAGCGCGTTATACCGCGCATCGGTCTTCCAGCCGACCTCACGCGTGACGAAGTCGACCATCGCGCTGGTCGTCGGCGCGATCAACGCATCGAGGATCGGATCATTGCTCTGCTGGCGCGAGGACCAGGGGAAGGGGTCGAAGGCGGTGACGTTCGAATCATAGACGCTGCCGATCGTGCTGTCGGCGCGGTGCACTTCGCGCAGGAAGGTCGCGGTGTCGATTCGTCCGCCCATGCGCTGCACCAGTGCCGGGTCGAGCCCGGTCAGCGCCGTCACCCTGGCGACAATCCGCGCGGTCGCCTCCTGATCGGCCCGGCCCTTGAGCAGGTCGGCGGCGAATTCCCCGCGCGTATAGCCCTCGATCTCGGCCATGGTCTGGGGCGTGAGCTGCCCCTTCCGCTCAAGGTTCGCAGCGGCCATCGACGGCAATTCGATCATCCACGGCAGAGGCGACAGCGCCGTCGCGTCGTCGTCCGAGGCCGGATCGAGATAGGGCGAGACCATGACGATGCCGTTGATTCCGACGCCGATCTGCGACCGCAGCTCGAACGCGATGCGCGGCACGCGGTACCCGCCATAGCTTTCGCCGACCAGATATTTGGGCGAGCGCAGCCGGCCGGCCTTGACCAGCCAGTCATAGACGACCTTCGACAGATATTTGATGTCTGGGTCGTTGGCGTAGAATGCCGCCTTCGTCTTGTCGGCGTCGAGCCGGCTGCGGCTGAAGCCGGTGCCGACCGGATCGATGAACACCAGATCGGTGAAATCGAGCCAGCTATTGGCATTGTCGGTCGCGATCGGCGCATCCGAGGGCGCATCGCCCTGAGCGCCGAACTGGACGTGCCTGGGTCCGATCGCGCCCATGTTGAGATAGACCGATGACGCACCGGGCCCGCCGTTGAAGGCGAAGGTCACCGGCCGGCGCGGATCGCCGCCTGGCACGGTATAGGCGGTGTAGGTCACATCGGCGATCACGCGCCCCTTTTCGTCGCGCACCGGGACGGTGCCGACAGTCGCATCATAGCTGACCACCTGGCCGCCGATCCGCGCGCTTTGCCTGATCGTCTTGTCGGCCGGGAGCGGCGGCAGATCCAACAGGTCGTCGGCCTTTTTTTCGGGTGCCGGCTTTTCCTGCCCGCCGACTGCGTGGACCGGTGCCAAGAGCAGCATGCCGAGAAAAGCGACGGAGGCGATCTTGTGGAATTTCATCGACTTGCCCCAGAGACCGGCGGCTGATCGCCACCCTGTCTCGATGTCAAAGCACGGGCTGGGGCGCCCGGTCAACATAGCCGCCGGCGCGCTGGTTGGTCCCGTGCCGATCTGCACCGATGCGCCGAAGATTCGCCTCGGTGCAGATCGCGCTCAGACCGTCGCGGCAGGCAAAGTCCGCACCAGTTCCAGCACCCGTTCGGCCAGTTCGACGCGGCAGATCAACAGGTCGGGCAGGTAGGTGTCCTCCGCATTGTAACGCAACGGCGACCCATCGACGCGACTGACGTGCAGGCCGGCCGCCTGTGCTACGGCGACGGGCGCGCAACTGTCCCACTCATACTGGCCGCCGGTGTGGAGGTAGATTTCGGCCTCGCCGCGCACCACCGCCATCGCCTTGGCCCCGGCCGAGCCCATGGCGACGAGCTCGCCGCCCAGCGCCTCGGCCACCGCCACCGCTTCGCGCGCCGGGCGCGTGCGGCTGACCAGCATCCGTGGCGGATCGTGCGCCAGGGGCAAAGCCGGCGGCGCTTCCGAGGTCAGCGTGACCCCGAGCCCCGGCAGCGCCACCGCGCCGATCGTCGCCACGCCGTCGATCGCGAGGCCGACATGCACTGCCCAATCGGGCCGGCCCTCGCCATATTCGCGCGTGCCGTCGACCGGATCGATGATCCACACCCGGCTATGCGTGAGCCGTGATCCGTCGCACTTCATTTCCTCCGACAGCAGGCCGTCATCGGGGCGTTGCTCGCGGATGGCGTGGACCAGGAACTGGTTGGCGGTCTGGTCGCCCGCCTTGCCCAGCGCCTTGTCTGAGAAGACGCCGGTCTCGCGCACGGCGAGCAACAGCTTGCCCGCCGTTTCGGCGAGATGCGCGGCGAGATCGACGTCGGTCATGGTGTCTATCATTTCAGCGGCATGATCTGGCGGACGATATACTCGGCCGCCTCGGCCGGCGTCATCTTGACCGTGTTGACCCGAATGTCGGCGTCCAGTGGCGCCTCATACGGACTGTCGATGCCGGTGAAGTTCTTGAGATCGCCCGCCCGTGCCTTTTTGTAGAGGCCCTTGACGTCGCGTGCCTCGGCCACTTCCAGCGGGGTATCGACGAAGATCTCGATGAACTCGCCCTCGGGCAGCATCGACCGCACCATGTCGCGCTCGGCGCGGAATGGCGAGATGAACGCCGTCAGCACGATCAAGCCCGCATCCGCCATCAGTTTGGCGACCTCGCCGACGCGGCGGATATTCTCGATCCGGTCGGCTTCCGTGAAGCCGAGATCCTTGTTCAAACCGTGCCGGATATTGTCGCCGTCGAGCAGGAAGGTGTGGCGGTTCATCAGGTTGAGCGACTTCTCGACCTCGTTGGCGATGGTCGATTTGCCCGATCCCGACAGACCGGTGAACCACAGCACCCGAGCCTTCTGGTTCTTGAGGCCGGCGTGCGTTTCGCGTCCGATATCGGTCGGCTGCCAATGGACATTCTGCGCGCGCCGCAGGCTGAAGTGGAGCATCCCCGCCGCGACGGTGGCGTTGGTGATCTTGTCGATCAGAATGAAGCCGCCGAGCGTGTGGTTGTCGGCATAGGATTCGAACACGATCGCGCGGTCGGTCGTTACCTCGGCCACGCCGATGGCATTGAGTTCCAGCGTCTTGGCCGCGAGATGCTCCATCGTGTTGACGTTGACCTGGTATTTCGGCTCCTTGACCGTCGCGGATACCATCTGCGTGCCGAGCTTCAGCCAATAGGCGCGACCCGCCGTGAGCGGCGCATCGTCCATCCACACGATCGTCGCCTCGAACTGATCGGACGCTTCGGGTGGCGCGTCGGCGGTGGCGATGACATTGCCGCGCGAGCAGTCGATCTCGTCGGCGAAGGACAGCGTGACGGACTGGCCGGCGACCGCCTCGTCCAGATCGCCGCCAAGCGTGGTGATGCGGCTGATCGTCGATGTCTTGCCGCCCGGCAGCACGCGGATCGCGTCGCCCGGCTTGACCGTGCCGCTGGCGATCTGGCCGGAGAAACCGCGGAAATCCAGATTGGGGCGGTTGACCCATTGCACGCCCATGCGGAACGGCTTGGCCTGGTCCTCGTCGACGCTGACCTCGACATTCTCGAGATGCTCCATCAGCGTCGGGCCGTCATACCAGGGCATGTTGTCCGACTTGAGCGAGATGTTGTCGCCCTTGAAGCCCGAGATCGGCATCGGCGTGAAGGCGGTGATGCCGATGCTCTGCGCAAAGGCGGTATAGTCGGCGAGGATCGCGTCGTAGCGCGCCTTATCGTACCCGATCAGGTCCATCTTGTTGATGGCGAGGACGAGGTTCTTGATGCCGATGAGATGCGCCAGATAGGAATGGCGCTTGGTCTGTGTCAGCACGCCCTTGCGCGCGTCGATCAGGATCACGGCAAGATCGGCGGTCGAGGCGCCGGTCACCATGTTGCGGGTGTACTGCTCGTGGCCGGGCGTGTCGGCGACGATGAACTTGCGTTTCTCGGTCGAGAAGAAGCGGTACGCGACGTCGATCGTGATGCCCTGCTCGCGCTCGGCGGCGAGGCCGTCGACCAGCAGCGCGAAATCAATCTCCTGCCCCTGGGTGCCGACGCGCTAGCTGTCGGCCTCGAGCGCGGCAAGCTGATCCTCGAAGATCATCTTCGAATCGTACAGCAACCGCCCGATCAGCGTCGACTTGCCGTCATCCACGCTGCCGCAGGTGATGAAGCGCAACATCGTCTTGTGCTGGTGCTGGTCGAGATAGGCGTCGATGTCTTCGGCGATCAGCGCCTCGGTCTGGTAGACCGATTGTTCAGCAGTCGTGGCCATCAGAAATACCCCTCCTGCTTCTTCTTTTCCATGCCCGCGCCGCCGGCATCCTTGTCGATCGCGCGACCCTGCCGTTCGCTGGTGGTGGTCAGCAGCGTTTCCTGGATGATCTCGGACAGGGTCGAGGCGGTGCTCTCGACCGCGCCGGTCAGCGGGTAGCAGCCAAGTGTGCGGAAGCGGATCGAGCGTTCGACCGGCACTTCGCCGGGCTTGAGCGGGAAGCGCTCGTCATCGACCATCAACAGCATGCCATCGCGCTCGACCGTCGGGCGCTTGCGGGCGAAATAGAGCGGCACGATCGGCACGTCGTTGAGCTGGATGTACTGCCACACGTCGAGCTCGGTCCAGTTCGAGATCGGGAACACGCGGATGCTCTCGCCCTTGTTCTTGCGGGCGTTGTAGAGGTTCCACAATTCGGGGCGCTGGTTCTTCGGGTCCCAGCCATGCGTCGCCGTGCGGAACGAAAAGATACGCTCCTTGGCCCGGCTCTTCTCCTCGTCGCGCCGCGCGCCGCCGAACGCTGCGTCGAAGCCATATTTGTCGAGCGCCTGCTTCAGCCCTTCGGTCTTCCACATGTCGGTGTGGAGCGCGCCATGGTCGAACGGATTGATGCCGCGGTCCATCGCTTCCTGGTTGTGGTAGACCAGCAATTCCATGCCGCTTTCGGTCGCCATGCGATCGCGCAGCTTGTACATCTCCTGGAACTTCCAGGTGGTGTCGACATGCAGCAGCGGGAAAGGCGGCGGCGAGGGATAGAAGGCCTTGCGTGCGAGATGCAGCATCACGGCCGAATCCTTGCCCACCGAATAGAGCATGACGGGCTTGTCCGCCTCGGCGACGACCTCGCGCATGATGTGGATCGCCTCGGCCTCCAGGCGTTCAAGGTGTGTGAGTATTTTAGCCATGGTGTTCGTATCTCCATGGACCGCTTACCCGGCACCGGGCTGCCGCGGCAATCAATGCATTTTTGATGGGGGGATCGTGCTGCTATCCCGTTAGCGGCTCAGGTTGGAGTTGCCGAAGAGCTGATGGCCCCGCGATGCCAACCACAGCGGCGACGTTGCCGATGCATGCTCGAGCGGCCCTATTTGTCGCGCGCGGAGCACCTGCAGCGGCAGGTCGGGAACACCTGATGATTGGCCAGACGGAGGTGCGACAGCCATCTCGGCGGTGCGAAGGGGTTCAGGAGTAGGTTCGCCTGGCGCGGCGATCGGGCTGCAGGCGAATAGCTGTATAGCAATAAGTTCTTCGGTTTCTGCGAGATCAGGCCATCGTCGGGATCACGAAGCTCTGGTCCACCACCGCGCCGCCATCGGTGCCGCTGCTCGGCCAGCGCTGCGTGACGGTCTTGGTACGTGTGTAGAAGCGGATGCCGTCCATGCCATATTGGTTGAGATCGCCGAAGCCGGAGCGCTTCCACCCGCCAAAGCTGTGATAGGCGACTGGCACCGGGATCGGCACGTTGATCCCGACCATGCCGACCTCGACGCTGCTCGCGAACTTGCGCGCGAAATCGCCGTTGCGCGTGAACAGGGCGACGCCGTTGCCATATTGATGGTTGGTTGGATACGACACCGCTTCCTCGAACGTTTCGGCGCGCATGATCTGCAGCACCGGCCCGAAGATTTCCTCCTGATAGCTGCGCATCCCGGGCGTTACGCGGTCGAGCAGCGTCGGCCCCATGAAATAGCCATTTTCATAGCCCTGCAGCGACAATCCGCGGCCATCGACGACAAGCTCGGCCCCTTCATCCACCGCCATCTGAATATAGCTTTCGATCCGCGCCTTGTGCGCCGCGCCGACCACCGGGCCGTAATGCGCGTCCGGGTCTGTCGGGATGCCGACGCGCAGATCGGCGATCGCGGCGACCAGCTTACCGCGCAACCGCTCCGCCGTTGCCGCGCCGACCGGCACGACCACCGGCAGCGCCATGCAGCGCTCGCCCGCCGAGCCATAGGCCGCGCCGATGATGTCGGCGACTGCCTGGTCCATATCGGCATCGGGCATGACGATGCCGTGGTTCTTCGCGCCGCCCATGCACTGCACGCGCTTGCCGTTGGCAGCGCCCCGGCCATAGACATATTGCGCGATGTCGGACGAGCCGACGAAGCTGACCGCCTTGATGCCCGGGTGATCGAGGATCGCGTCGACCATTTCCTTGTCGCCGTGCACGACGTTGAGAATGCCCTTGGGCAGGCCGGCTTCCAGCGCGAGTTCGGCGAGCCGCACCGGCACCGACGGGTCGCGTTCGGAAGGCTTGATGATGAAGGCATTGCCGGTCGCGATGGCCGGCGCACACATCCATAGCGGGATCATTGCCGGGAAATTGAACGGCGTGATGCCGGCGGCGATGCCGATCGGCTGCCGCATCGAATAGACGTCGATGCCCGGTCCGGCACCCTCGGTATATTCGCCCTTGAGCAGATGGGGGATGCCGCAGGCAAATTCCACGACGTCCAGCCCGCGCTGAATGTCACCCTTCGAATCGGCGATCACCTTGCCATGCTCGCGCGACAGCAGTTCGGCGAGCTCGTCCATGTGCCGCTCGATCAGTTCCTTGAAACGGAACATGACGCGCGCGCGGCGCTGCGGGTTGGTCGCGGCCCATGCGGGCTGCGCAGCCTTCGCATTGGCGACCGCTTCGTCGAGCAGTGCGGCGTCACCGAGCGCAACCTGGGCCTGCACCTTGCCGAGCGCCGGATCATAGACGTCGCCGAGGCGCTTGGGGGTGGCGGTGGTGGCCGCGCCATCGATGAAATGCTGGATCAGTCGCATCGGAAATGTCCTCACCTTGATCGTCGGCATGGGGATAGCATTTGCGATTACGCACAGATATGTGTGTGTAATGCGAAGTAAGTGTGCAAATAAGTGAATGCTCGATTGGGATGATCTGCGCATCTTCCTCGCCGTCGCGCGCAGCGGAAGCTTCGTCGCCAGCGGGCGTCGGCTGGGGCTCAACCACACGACGCTGGCACGCCGGCTGACGGCGCTCGAACGCTCCTACGGGACGCGCCTGCTCGATCGGTCGCCGCGTGGCGTCCAGCCGACCAAAGCGGGGCTCGATCTGATCGAGCATGCCGAACGCATCGAGCAGGAGGTGCTGGCCGCCGGGCGGCGTGTCGAAGGACAGGATGGACATATTTCAGGCGTCGTGCGCCTGGCGACCCCGGAAGCCTTCGGCACCTATTTCATCGCCCCACGCGCCCATCGCCTGCATGCCCAACATTCGCAGGTCAAACTGGAGCTGGCGCCGGAATCGCGCGCCGTGAATCTGTCGAAGCGCGAGGCGGATATCGCGATCACTCTTCATCGGCCTGATCAGGGGCGGCTACAGGTGGCTCGGCTGATCGATTACCGCATTGGCCTCTACGCGTCCGAAGCATTGCTCGACCGGATCGGTCCGGTCGCATCGCCCTCGGCGCTGCGTGGGCAGCCGTTCATTTCGTACATCGAGGAAATGATCGACTTGCCCGAATTGCGCAATCTCGACCGTTCAATGGCCGAGCACTGCGTGTTCCGCTCCAGCACGGTCGCGGCGCAGATGGAGGCGGTCGCCTCCGGGCTCGGGTTCGGTCTGTTGCATTGCTTTGCGGTCAGCTCGCACATGCGCCTGGTGCGGGTACTGCCCGAGACGGTAGAGGTCGTGCGCAGCTTCTGGATGGTCCTCCATGCCGATCTCGCGCGTGTCCCCCGTATCCGCGCGGTCGCGGATTTCGTGGCGGAGCAGGTGCGCGCAGAGAAGGCGATCTTTTGACGCGGCGCGCGCTGTCGCCGACGATTTCCGCGTAGCGGGACCAGCGGTCAAGCGAAAGCGGCGCTACTCCGCATGGACGATCTCCACCTTGCCACTGGGCTTCTTGAGCAGCAGCACCAGCGGCAGGACGAGGATCGAGATCCACGCCATCAGGTAGAAGTCGTCGATATAGGCGATCATCGCCGCCTGCTTATTGATCATGCCGTCGGCCATCGCGAACACGCTGTCCGACAGCGCGCCGAACCGGTCGAGCGCCCCGAGATCCAAGCCCGGTACCGCGCCGCGCGTGACATGCGATGCGAGGTCGGCATGGCTGATCTGGATGTTGCGGGCGAGCAGCACGGTGACCATCGAGATGCCCGCCGACTGGCCGATGCTGCGCATCAGGTTGAGCAGGCTCGACCCGTCGGTGCGATAGCGCCCGTCGAGCGTGGCGAAGGCCAGGCTGTTGAGCGGCATGAACACCAGGCCCATGCCCAGCCCCTGGACGAAGCCGCTGATGATCACCGGCCAATAGTCCATCTCCAGCGACCATGCCGCCATCTGGCGCAGCGAGTAGGCAAAGATCACCAGCCCGACCATCACCAAGTAGCGCGTATCGATCTTGCCCATGAGCTGCCCGCCGAGCCACATCGTGAACAATACCCCGACACCGCGCGGTGCCATCATCAGGCCGGTGTCGACGACGGGATAGCCGAACAACTGCTGCAGCATCGACGGCAGCAGCGCCATCGGCGCCATGGTCGAGATGCCGATCACGATCATAAAGAACATGCCGACGACGAGGTTGCGGTTCCTGAAGAGATGCCGGTCGAACAGCGGCTTTGCGGCGGTGGAGAGGTGGACCAGCGCGATCCACAACGCGGCAATGGCGATCATCGCCTCGACACGGATCTCCCAGCTGCTGAACCAGTCTGCCTGTTGCCCGCGATCGAGCATCAGTTGGAAGGCTGCCACCGAGATGCCGATGAAGCCGAATCCGATCGCGTCGAAGCTGCGCTTGAGCCTGGGGCGGGAGGGTAGCAGGAACCACAGAATCGCAAAGGTCATCGCGCCGATCGGCACGTTGATGTAGAAACACCAGCGCCAGCTATAGCTCTCCGTCAGCCAGCCGCCGATCACGGGGCCGAGGATCGGGCCGACCATCACGCCCATGCCCCATACCGACATCGCCTTGGCGGCACGCTCGGGCGGGTTGATGTCGAGCATCGCGGTTTGCGACAGCGGGTTGATGAACGCCGCGCATATGCCCTGGAAGACGCGGAACAATACCATCTCCTCAAGGCTGATCGCGGTGCCGCACAGCATCGAGGCGATGACGAAGCCGCTGACCGCGATGAGGAACAGGTTGCGCGAGCCGAGCCGGTCGCTCAGCCAGCCGGTCGCGGGGAGCGCGATGGCGGTGGCGATGATGTAGCTGGTCAGCACCCAGGTGATGGTGTCATTGGTCGCGCCGAGGCTCGTCGTCATCTTGGGAAGCGCGACGTTGGCAATCGTGGTGTCGAGGATCTGCATCACCATCGCGCCCATCACGCCGATGGTGACGAGCCAGCGATGCTGCACCGGCAGCACCGCCTGGCCCGCAACGGGTTCAGCCATGGGGTTTGGTGTCGATCTTCACTTCGGCGCTGAGCCCCGGGATCATCGGCCGCGCCGGCGTACCGTCGATCGCGATGCGCACGGGCACGCGCTGCGTCACCTTGACCCAGTTGCCGCTGGCGTTCTGCGCCGGCAGCACCGAGAATTCGGAGCCGGTGCCGGCGCCGATGCTGGCAATGTGACCGCGTACCTTCATGCCCGAATAGGCGTCGAGGCCTATCTCGGCGGGCTGGCCAACCGTCATATGGTTGAGGTCGGTTTCCTTGAAATTCGCCTCGACCCATGCCGCCTGGCTGACCACAAGACTGAGCGCGGGGACGCCGCTCGGCGTGATCGTGCCGATCTGCAGACGGCTGGTCTGGCTGATGATGCCGTCCTTCGGCGCGCGCACGACGGTGCGGGCGAGCGCCAGCGCGGCCTTGTCGCGCTCGGCCATTGCCGCCTGGATCGCGGCGGGCACGCCAGAGCCTATAGTGCCGCTGCCGATCTGGGTGCGCGCCTTGTTGGCAGAGGCCATCGCCGTACCCAGCCGGGCCTTGGCGGCCGCAACCTCGTGCGCCGCCGCGTCGAAGCTGGCGCGGGTGGTGAAGCCGCGCTTCATTAGCGCCGCCTGGCGATCATAGGTTGCCTGGGCGAGCGCGATATCGGCCTGCGCGCTGGAGATATCGGCCGCCGCACCGCCGCTGTCGGTGGCAAGCGTTGCGATCTGGACGCGCGCCGTGGCGAGCGCCGCATCGGCCTGTTCGAGCGCGATGCGATAGGGTTCGGGGTCGATCTGGAACAGGATATCGCCCGCTTTGACGCGCTGGTTCTCGCGCACATTGACCGCGACGATACGACCCGTGACGTCCGGGCTGATCGAGATCATATCCTGGCGCACATAGGCGTTGTCGGTCGAAATGTAACGACCCGAGGTCAGCCACAGATAACCGCCGCCCAGCGCGATGAGCAGCGGAACGCTGATCATCAGGGCGATACGGCGCCAGCTGCGGCGCTTCTCAACCGGCGTTTCGACCGTCTCGATCGGATTGATGGCGATCTGCTCGATCGTGGCATTGGAAATTCTGGGGTCTGCGTCAGCCATGGGCGGCCTCGTTTGGCTCGTGCGTCGAGAGATTGGCGTGGATCGCGTTCAGCGTGGCAATCGTCGCGCTTCGCGCTGCGTCATCGACCCCATCCAGCGCATAGATGAAAAGATCATTGGCGAGCGTATGGAGTTCATTGATGATCGGTTTGGCCTTGTCGGTGAGGAAAATCAGCCACGCCCGACGATCACCGGGATCGCGGCGGCGCTCGACCAGCCCGGCTTCCTCGAGCCGGTCGATCATGCGGCAAAGCGTGATCGGCTCGACCTCGAGCAGGTCGGCGATAGCACCCTGGTTGATGCCCTCGTGGCGGGAGAGGGTCGTCAGCGTGCGCCACTGCGCGCGCGTAACGCCGATCAGCCGCGCACGCTCGTCGAAACGTCGGCGCATAAGGCGCGACACATCACTTATTAGAAAACCCATAGAATCGCTCATATGTGAGTATATAGTAAGCATCCTCATATAAAGCTATGGTTACGGAGTGCGCATTGCACAATCGCGATTGCGCCCGGCTTATCCGCAGGTTGGGCTTGCCAAACCGCAAAGGTTCGCAGGCCAATGCGCGGCGGACTTTCGTTGTCGAGCGCCGGTCGCCCGCCGCTTAAATTGTTGCGCATTATAACAATGCGCACCATAATTTCGGCCAACCAGGAGGGCTGATGGCAACCGATCCGCGCACGACCATCGATCGCGCCCCGATGTCGCGATTTCAGTGGACAGTCGTCGCCGTGATGATCGGCCTCAACGCGCTCGATGGTTTCGATGTTTTGTCGATCAGCTTCGCCTCGCCGGGCATCGCCAGGGATTGGGGCATCGATCGCGGCGCGCTCGGATTCGTGCTGTCGATGGAGTTGATCGGCATGGCGGCGGGCTCGCTGCTGCTTGGCGGCGTCGCGGATCGCGTCGGACGCCGGCTTACCATCCTCGGTTGCCTGGTCGGCATGGCGTTCGGCATGTTTGGCGCTGCCTCCGCGCATGACGTGGTCCAATTGTCGATCTGGCGGTCGCGACCGGCCTCGGCATCGGCGGCATGCTGGCGGCGACCAACGCCGCGGTTGCCGAGGCGGCCAACGCCGCGCGGCGCAATCTCGCGGTGGTGTTGATGGCGGGTGGATATCCGGTCGGCACGATCGTCGGCGGCCTCGCCTCGGCACGCTTGCTGACCGATCATGGCTGGCCCGCCGTCTTCGTCTTTGGCGGCATCGCGACGCTCTGTTTCATTCCCCTCGTGCTGCTGTTCGCGCCGGAATCGATTTCCTTCATGATCGAGCAGCAGCGCCCCGACGCGATGGCGCGTATCAACCGCGTTCTCGGGCGCATGGGCCGCGCCGCGATCGACAGCCTGCCCGCGCCCGCACCCAAGGCACCGCGGATCCGGCTGGTCGCGCTGTTCGCACCGGCATTCGTGCCGCTGACGGTCGCGCTGACCGTCGCGTATCTCGCACACATCATGACCTTCTATTTCATCCTCAAATGGATTCCGAAGATTGTCGTCGACATGGGTTTCGCCCCACCGCTCGCCGCCGGCGTACTCATCTGGGCAAGCATCGGCGGCGCTTCGGGCGCGCTGCTGCTCGGTCTGCTGACGACCCGGCTGCGCGTCTACACGTTGACGGTCGTCGCGATGCTGGCCTCGACACTCGCCGTCATTGCCTTTGGACGCGGGCAAAGCGACCTCGCCGCGCTGTCGCTGATCGCGGTGATCGCGGGCTTCGCCACCAACGCGGGCGTCGTCGGTCTCTACGCCTTGGTCGCGTCGGCCTTTCCGACCCATTTGCGCGCGACCGCGACCGGTTTCGTCATCGGGGTGGGGCGCGGCGGATCGGCGCTCGCGCCGGCGCTGGCCGGGTTGCTGTTCAAGGCGGGGTACGGTTTGCCGACGGTCGCGGCCTTGATGGCGTTGGGGTCGCTGCTCGCCGCACTCGCCTTGTTCACCGCGCGGCGGCAATTGCGTGCGGCAGCTTGAGCGTGGCGCCCGCTACCGGCGTGATCGGGCCGAACAGGGAGTAAGGTCTTGGCAAGCGTACCAACGGCGAGCACCTCGGACGAGGTGGCGATCGGCAATCTCGACGGGCTGGTCGGTTATCATCTGCGCCGCGCCTCGGCCGTGGTCGGCAACGACTTTTCACGCGCGCTCGACGGCACCGGAATTCGCCAGGTGCTGTTCAACATCCTGTCGATCGTCAACGCCAATCCGGGCATCAACCAGGGCGCGGTCGGCCGCGCGCTCGGCATCCAGCGCGCCAATATGGTGTCGCTGATCAACGAACTGGTCGATCGCGACCTGCTCGATCGCAAGACCGCAGCCGAAGACCGGCGCGCCTTTTCGCTGACGCTGGCCCCGGGTGGCGAGGCGATGTTCAAGGATTGCTTGAGCCGCACTCGCGCGCATGAGGATCAGCTATTGTCCGATCTGGGGCCCGGCGAACGAACGGCGCTGATCGAGCTGCTCAGCCGGATCAAGGCGAAGGAGCGCTAGGGTATCGTGCAAAAAGGCGGGCACCGGGTTTTCGCAAAACGATGCGACAACAAATCGGACTTTACGCTGGCCGGTCCAAGAACCCGCGTGGCGTTGCCCTTGAGAATGCCTTCGCGCCGTGGTTCGGCACTCACTTCCGCAACAGGCGCGCCCGCAAATCGTGCATGTTGACCGCGCTCGCGGCCGCGACCCGATCCATCGACCCGAGGATCGCGCCGAGTTCGGCGAGGGTCTGGCAAGCAACATCGATCTGCTGGAGCGCGCCGCTGTGGCGCTGGAGGATGATGGCATCGTCGCTCAACACATCACCCACGGAATCGAGCACACGCCGGAGATAGGCCAGTTCTTCGGCGATCCGTTCCTCCAGCACATGCGCGCGTGGTAGCGTGATCGTTGCTGCGCCATCTTCGGCCGGCAGCGAAACGCCGCTTCGCACGGCGGCCTGCCGGGCATCGACACCCGCCTGGCTGCGCTCGAACAGCGCTGACGTTCGCCGCTTGCCGATGACCCAGTCGTCGACACTGACATTGCCGGCGAAGCGGATGCCGCAGCGCCCGCCTGTTCGCCACATGACGGTTGCGCCGATCTCGATTTCCATCCTGCGCAGCGTCAATTCCGTGCCGATCTCCGGCAGCGCGGCGCCGTCGATCAACGCCCCGGTTTCAGAAAGATTGCGGATGCGCACCGGTGCCGACAGCGCCCCGGCTTCGACGCTGGCGGCGAGCAGCAGATTTTTCCTGGGCGGACGTGCATGCTCATCGCTGGCCGGAAATGACGGGACTGGAAGATCGTCGCTTGGCAAGGCACGCTCTCCGAAATGCTACGTCGCACCGGGGGAAACTGGTCCGGGATGAGCGTTTCGCCCGCCAGAACCCCTTGAGCAACCACCCTTAAACGGACGAGGCTCGCGCCGGCTATGGGGCTTCCCGCGCGCTCACGCCACTCCGGTCTTTCACCAGTGCGACGACCTCACAGCTCGCGCAGCGCGTCGGCGGGCCGGGCGCGCAACGCCGGCAGGCTGCCCAGCAGACCGATCCCCAACGTGACGAGGACCGACGCCGTCAGCGTCATCGCGACCACCGCCCAATCGGGTGCCCAGGCCAGTTCGAACACCCGCACCACGACGTACCACCCGGCGGTCGCGCCGATGACGAGCGCGACCAGCACGACGATCAGCGACAACAGGGCATATTCGATTGCCTGCGCGCTCAGCACCTGGCGCGCGCTGCCGCCGAGCAGTTTGAGGATCACCGCATCATAACGCCGCGCGCGCGATGAGGCGGCGACCGCGCCGACCAGCACCGCGATACCCGCCGCCACCGTCACTGCCCCGGCGGCGCGGATCGCCAGCGCGATCTGGCCGAGCGCGACACCGATCTGCGCGATCAGGTCGCCGACGCGGATCATCGTCACCGAGGGCAGCGCCGCGGCGACATCGCGCGCCACCGCGCCGTCGCGCGCCGGCGCCGAATAGACGCTGGCGAGCAGGCTATGCGGCGCCTCCTCGATATAGCCGGGCGAAAAGACGATCGCGAAATTGAGGCCGAGCCCGCCCCAGTCGATCTTGCGCAGCGCGGCGATCCGCGCCGGCACGTCGACGCCGAGCACGGTGACGGTGATCATATCGCCGACCTTCAATCCCAGCGCCGCCGCCGCGCGATCTTCGATCGATACCAACGGCGGGCCGCGATAATCCGCCGGCCACCATTTGCCGGCCACCACGTCGTTGCGCGGCGGCACGCCCACCGACCAGGTCAGCGTGCGGTCGCCGCGCAGCACCCAGGCCGCGTCGGGCAAGGTCTTCATGTCGGCGACGCGCACGCCCTTCACCGCGGTGATCGCCCCGCGCAACGACGGCACCGCCTCGATCGTCGCACCCGGCGCCGCGCGCTCGACGGCGGCACGGAAGCTGCCGGCATCGTCGGGCTGGAGGTCGATCGCGAAGAAGCGCGGCGCCTTGGCCGGGGCCGCGCCGGCGAGTTCGGCCGACAAGCTGGTGTCGATCACCGCCAGTGCGACGAACAGCGAGAAGCCGAGCCCGAGCGCGACAACCAGCCGGTCGGTCTCCGCGCCGGGCCGGTGAAGGTTGGCCAGCGCGAGGCGCAGCAACGGCGTTCGTGGTCGTGGCAGGCGCGCCACGCCCAGCCGCACGAGCAACCCGATCACCCAGAGCAACAGAATCAGCACCATCACCCCGCCGACAAAGCCCAGCGCGAGCAGCATGTCCGACGCGGTCAGCACGGCGAGCGCCACCAGCGCGGCGACCAGCGCCAGCATCGCGACGATCACGCGCCATGACGGCCAGCCGTTCGGCGCCAGCGCATCGCGCAGCAGGGTCGCGGCCGGCACGTGTCGCGCCCGTGCCAGCGCCGGCAGCGCGAACAGCAAGGCGACGAGCAACGCCAGCGCCGCCGCCGTCGCCAGCGGCAGCGGATAGAGTGCCAGGCGCGGCGGCACGGGCAGCGCATCGCCCGCCACCGCCACGACGATCGCCGGCACCATCGCACCCAGCGCGAGCCCTGCAGTGACGCCGGCCGCCGCGACCAGCCCGAGCTGGGTCAGGAAGATCGTGGCGATCGTTCCCGCCTCGGCACCGAGTACCTTGAGTATTGCGATGATCCGCGTCTTGCCGGCGAGATAGGCCGCCACGCCACTGCCCACACCGACCCCGGCAATCGCCAGCGCGGCGAGGCCGACCAGCAACAGGAACTGGCCGAGCTGGCCGATGCCGCGGCGCAGGCCGCTCGCGGCGCGGTCGCTGCTCTTGACCGCAAAGCCATCGGCCCGGAACCGCTTGGTCAGCGCGTCGCTCACGGCATTTGCGGCAGCCGGTCGGGCCAATGCGATCCGGTAATGGCTCTCGTACAGGCTCCCCGGCTGGACCAACTGCGTCGCGTCGAGACCGGCCATGTCGACCAGCACCGGCGGCCCCAGCGTGAAGCCGGCGCCGAGCCGGTCCGGTTCGGCTGCGATGATCCCGATCACCTTTAATCGCGCCACGCCGAGCCGCAGCTCGTCACCGACCTTGACGCCGAGCCGGTCGGCCAGCGCCGGCGCGATGGCGATTTGCCGCCCGCGCGGCCGATCGGCGAGAGCTCCCGGGGTGAGGCGAAACGCTCCGACCAGGGGCCAGGCGCTGTCGACGCCGCGAAGATCGACCAGCACCGGTCCAGCTCCGGCGTCCGCCATGGCGCGCATCGCGACGGTTTCCGATACGCGGCCCTTGGCTGCGAACGCCGCCACCTCCTCCACCGTGGCGCGCCGCTGCGAGACGACCAGCTCGACATCGCCGCCGAGCATCTGTCGCCCCTGCGCATCGAGCGCGGCGATCAGGCTCGCCGACAGGCTGCCGATCCCGGCCAGCGCCGCGGTGCCGAGAAACAGGCACAGGGCCAGCAACAGCAAGCCGCGCCCGCCGCGCCGCAGGTCGCGTAGCGCCAGCCGCCAGGCGATGCTCACGGCCGCCGCCGGTCCGCGACGATGCGGCCGTCGGCCAGTTCGATGACACGCGCGCACCGTGCCGCGAGGGCTGGGTCATGGGTGATGACGAACAACGTCGCGCCGCTCGCCGCGTGGCGCGCGAACAGCATGTCCATGATCGCCCCGCCGGTCGCGGTGTCGAGATTACCGGTCGGCTCATCCGCGAACAGCAGCGCTGGCGCGGCGACCAGTGCGCGGGCGATCGCCACGCGTTGCTGCTCCCCGCCCGACAATTGTGCGGGATAATGGCCGGTGCGATCGCCCAGTCCGACCGCGGCAAGCTCTACCTGCGCCCGGGCGAAGGCATCCGGCTCGCCGGCGAGTTCGAGCGGCACCGCGACATTTTCCAGCGCGGTCATCGTCGGCAGCAGGTGAAAGGCCTGCAAGACGATGCCGATCCGCCCGCGCCGCGCCACCGCCAGCGCATCTTCGTCGAGCTTGGCGAAATCCAGTCCCGCAACTTCGACCGTACCGCCGGTCGGTTGTTCAAGCCCGGAAAGCACCGCCATCAGCGAGGATTTGCCCGATCCCGACGGGCCGAGCAGCGCGACGCTGTCGCCCGCGATGACGTCGAGATCGATGCCGCGCAGGATGTCGACCCGGGCGGGCGGCTTCCCCAGCGACAATGTGACGTTGCGCGCGGCGATCAGCGCGCTATCGGCGGGGGATGATGAAATGGTCACTGCGCCAACGATATGGATGGCGATCGCGATTTGTCCATCTCGTGATGGCGCTGATCGCAATGATTGCCACGCCGGCGACCGCCGAAAAGCGCGCGCCGCTGATCTGGGCGTTCGGCGACAGCCTCGCCGCCGGCTATGGCCTGCCCCCGGCGGACGGCTTCACCACCAAGCTCCAGGCCGCGCTGCGCAAGGCCGGCGTGGCGGCGACGGTGCGCAATGGCGGCGTCGCCGGAGATACCGCGGCGCAGGCGCGCGCGCGGTTGCGCTGGGGCCTGCGCGGGCTTGGCGCGACGCCCGATCTGGTGATCGTCGAGCTCGGCGCCAACGATATGCTCCGCGGGCTGCCGCCGGCCCAGGCGCAGGCCAATCTCGACGCCATCCTCACCGAATTGCAAAGCCGACATATCAAGGTGCTACTCGCCGGCATGCGCGCCGCGCCCAATCTCGGCCCGAATTATGTCAGGGGTTTCGAGGCGATGTACCCCGCGCTGGCCAAGGCGCACAAAGTGCCGCTCTACCCATTTTTCCTTGATGGCGTAGCGGCCAGGCGGGAACTGCTGCAAGCCGACGGCCTGCACCCCAATGCGCGCGGTACTGACATAATTGTCGCGAAGATCCTGCCGGCCGTACGGGCCGCGCTACGCTAGACATTCTGCGCCCAACCCAACCCCGTTCGCCCTGAGCCTGTCGAAGGGCCGTTCTTCTTTTCTGCGGTTCAGAGGAAGTACGGGGCTTCGACAAGCTCAGCCCGAACGGTGAAGTTTAGGCCCTGGCGGCCTACGCATAAGGCAGCGCTGTCGCTGGCGGCGGCTCCTCGCCGAACACGCTGCGGCCGCCATAGGCGTGCGAATTGTGCCGCTCCTCGGCGATCAGCGCCTCGACCGACGGGCCCGAGACTTGGCCTTCGAGGCGACGCGCCTGGGCGTCGAGCCGGCGGATCGCATCGAGCTTTTCGGTCTGGCCGAGCGCGGCCTTGTCGACCGCCGTCTTCATCACCGCGATGGTCCGATCATAGACCTTGATCGGCACCGGATAAGGATGCCGGTCCTTGCCGCCATGGGCGAGCGAGAAACGTGCCGGGTCCGTGAAGCGGCACGGCGCGCCGTGCACCACCTCGGCGACCATCGCCAGCGCGCGCACCGTCCGTGCCCCGACGCCGGGCGTCAGCAGCAGCTCGGCAAAGTCGCCCGCGCCCTGCTCCGCCGCCGCGGCCAGCGCACCGTGCAGCCGGCGCCCGATGATATTCTCGGGCCGGACATCGTGATGATCGGGCATGATGAGATGCGGCAGCATGGTCTGCGGACCAACGTCTTCCCGCGGTTCCAGCCGACCCAGTTCGCGTGCGATGCCATCCGGGCCGAGCGTGCCGAGCAGGTCGAGCTGCCCCTCGCGTGACGCGGCGGCGCGGCGATCGGCAAGGTTGACGATTACACCCTGGCCGCGCCCCTCGATCGCGGCATGCGGCGCATCGACGAAGCTGGCGATTCCCTCGCTCAGCCAGTGATAGCGCCGCGCCTGTCGCCGCGCGCCATTCATGCCCTGCTGCACCACGACCCAGCGCCCGTCATCGGCGACGATGAAGCCGTGGAGATAGAGTTCGAAGCCGTCCTGCACCGCCGCGCTGTCGACCTTGGCAACCAGCCGGCTGGCCCGCGCCAATGCCGCGCCATCGAGCCCGGTACGTTCGCCGACGCCGACCAGCTCGCCCGGCGTCGCGCGGCTATGCCGGCCGCGCCCGCCGCAGACATGCAGGCCGAGATCCTTGCCGCGCGGCGCCAGCCCGCGCTTCAGCGCGCCGAGCACGCTCGTCGTGATGCCCGAGGAATGCCAGTCCATCCCCATCACCGCGCCGAAGCACTGGAACCAGAAGGGGTGGGCGAGCCGGCGCAACAATTCGTCGCGGCCATATTCGAGGATGATCGCCTCGACCACGACGGCGCCGAGCGCGCTCATCCGCTGCGCCAGCCAAGCGGGCACGCGGCCGTTATGCAGCGGCAAATCGGCGCTGCCGGCGCGGCGCGTCATGATGGGCGCCCAAGGATGACGAAGCGACTCTCGGCGAACATTGCGCGAGACTAGCAAAGGTGGAACATTTTGTGAACAAGTTGATGTCGGGGAGCGGCCGAACACGCTCGGTGCGGCTTCTTGAGGCGCAGTGCTCCTGCGAAAGCAGGAGCCCAGGGTACCATACGCCACGCCTGTGACCTGGGTTCCTGCTTTTGCAGGAACACGAATAAAAGCCGCGTAACGGGCAGATCAGCAGTCAGCGCATTCGCCGCGACTGCTAGCTCAGCACTCCACAACGTTGACGGCGAGGCCGCCGAGCGAAGTCTCCTTGTAGCGCTCGGACATGTCGAGCCCGGTCTTGCGCATCGTCTCGATCACCTGGTCGAGGCTCACCCGGTGCGTGCCGTCGCCGAGCATCGCCAGCCGCGTCGCCTCGATCGCCTTGACCGAACCGACCGCGTTGCGTTCGATGCACGGCACCTGCACCAGCCCGCCGACGGGGTCGCAGGTCAGGCCGAGATTATGCTCCATGCCGATCTCGGCGGCATTCTCGATCTGCCCCGGCGTGGCGCCCATCGCCGCGGCAAGCCCCGCCGCGGCCATCGAACAGGCCACGCCGACCTCACCCTGGCAGCCGACCTCGGCGCCGGAGATCGAGGCATTCTCCTTGAACAACGAGCCGATCGCCGCAGCGGTGAGCAGGAAATCCTCGATGCCGCGCTGCGACGGCGCCGGAGCGCAGCGCTCATAATAACGCAGCACCGCCGGCACGATCCCGGCCGCGCCATTGGTGGGCGCGGTGACGACCTTGCCGCCGGCGGCATTCTCCTCATTGACCGCCAGCGCCCAGAGATTGATCCAGTCGATGATCGTCAACGGGTCGGCCAGCGCGCGCTCCTGCCGGACGAGCAGGGTGCGATGGATGCACGGCGCGCGGCGCTTGACGCGCAGGCCGCCGGGCAGCTCGGCCTGGTCGGAACGGATGCCGCGATCGATGCACGCCGCCATCGCGTCGTGGATCGTCGCCAGCCGGCGCGATACTTCCTCGGGCGCGAGGCTCGCTTCCTCATTCTCGCGCATCATCTGTGCGATCGACTTGCCGGTCGCCTGCGCCCGCTCGAGCAACTGATCGCCCGAATGAAAGACATGCGGCACGTCCCAGCCACCCTCGGCCGGCGCGTTGCGGTCGGTCTGGTCCTCGTCGAGCACCGCGCCGCCGCCGACCGAATAATAGGTCCGCCGCGCGATCTCCGCGCCGCCGACGTCGAAGGCGATGAAGGTCATCGCGTTGGAGTGATAATCGAGTCGTTCGCGCTGCTTGAACAGCAGGTCGCGCGGCTCGTCGAACGCGATGTCGTGCGTGCCGCCGAGCATCAACCGCCCGGTGCCGCGGATCTTGGCGACGATCAGGTCGGCCGCGTCGGGGTCGCTCGTCGCCGGGATCTGCCCGCTCAACCCGAGCAGGATCGCGTGGTCGGTGGCGTGTCCCTTGCCGGTCAGCGCCAGCGAGCCGAACAGCGACACCTCGATTCGGCTCGCCCGCCCCAACACGCGTGTCGCGAAATCGGCTGCCGCGACCATCGGTCCCATCGTATGCGAACTCGACGGGCCGACGCCGATCTTGAACAGATCGAAGGTGCTTGTGGTCATGGCGCGCGGGCTATCAGCTTTGCCGCGATCGACCAACCCGAGCCAGTCGATTCGGCCGCTGGACTTTTCCGTGCCGTGCCTTATATACCGATCGTTATGGAAGCCTTGGCCTGCCCTGCTATCAAAGGACGCCCGCGCGAATTCTGCCTCGACGAGGCACTCGCCGCGGCGCTGCGCGTGTTCTGGTCGAAGGGCTATGAAGGCGCCTCGATGACCGAGCTGACCGAGGCGATGGGCATTACCAAACCCAGCCTCTACGCCGCGTTCGGCAACAAGGAAGCTCTCTTTCGCAAGACGCTCGACCTCTATGAGCGCGAGAAGATGGCCTATGTCGGCCAGGCCCTTGCCAAGCCGACCGCGCGCCAAGTCGCCGAGCATATGCTGCGCGGCAGCGTCGAGAATCAGACCAGCAGCTGCGAACCGCGCGGCTGTCTCGGGGTGATCAGCTCGGTCGCCTGCGGCGCCGAAGCCGAATCGATCCGCGCCGACGTGCATGAGCGCAGCAAGGTCGCCAAGGCCGCGCTGGTCGAGCGCATGGAGCGCGCCAAGGCGGAGGGCGATCTGCCCGACCATGTCGATGTCGAGGCGCTTACCGGTTTCCTCTACGCGCTGATGCAGGGCATGGCGGTGCAGGCCGGTGCCGGTGCGACCCGCGCCGATCTCGATCGGCTGGTCGATACCAGCATGCTGATGTGGCCGAGCCGCTAGCGATCACACGGGCCGGCTGAAAATAAATTTACCGGCCGGTACAGAAAGCTGTTGACGCAGCGCAACAATACTTATATACCGATCGTTATAGAACGTAGGGCCTCCATTGAAGCCCGGCTGTCGTAAAGGAAGCCGCAATGCGTCATCATAATCGCGAGGGACCCCGTAGCGGGTTCTGAGCCTTAGCCAGATTGTCGGCAGGTTTCCGGCTGTGCTCGCGTCGAGCGCGGCGTGTCGGAATGCGTCCTGCCGCAACCAGACGCCCCATCGGAGAGAAACATACCGGCGACCTGCGTGTCGCCGGCAGCGGACGCGCATGCTCGCGCCGCAAAGCAGGGAGAAACAACATGGCTTATCTTGCCTTTGCCGAAACCACCGGTGGCGACGTCGTCGAAACCGCGCTGCACCAGCTGCTCCGTCCGCCGGTCGGCGAAAGCCGGCTGAGCGCGCTCGAATGGTCGGTCGTCGCGATCGCCGAGCGAGATTCGCTGGCCACGCTGCGCACCCCTGGCCGCATGGCGATCGCCATGGGCATGCTGTTCGGCGAACGCCCCAATCCGCGCCTCGCCGACGAAAAGCTCGAGGCGCTGCGCCGCATGGCGGTGCTCGGCTGGCACCATGGCTATGTCGTGCCGTCCTGGGAAATCCGGGCGTTCGTCGCCGCCGGCTACACCATCGAACAATATGAAACGCTCCTCAAGAGCATCAGCGCGGGCCGCACCGCCCGCCAGCAGAGGTTCCGTCGATGAACATGATCAGCACCATCACGCCTGAAACCGGCGTCGAGACCCGCATCGAGCGCTACAAGCGCCTGCCGCTATGGCAGCGCATCGGCGTTGTCGTCCTCCCGCTCGCCGTGATCGGCGGCGCGGTCGAGCTGCTCGACCGTCCGGCGCCGGCGATGGCCGCGATGCCGGTACCGACCGTCACCGTCGCCACGCCGCTGGCGCGCGATGTCGACCAGTGGGACGAATATGTCGGCCGCTTCGAGCCGAGCCGCAGCGTCGAGGTGCGCCCGCGCGTCTCGGGTGCGGTGACGTCGATCCACTTCACCGATGGCGCCGTGGTGCAGAAGGGTCAGCTGCTCTTCACCATCGATGCACGCCCCTTCGCCGCCGCACTGGCGGAAGCGCGCGCGGGACTGGCCAGCGCGCAGAGCGACCTCGCGCTCGCCAACGCCAATCTCGATCGCGCCCACCGGTTGCAGGCCGATGACGCGGTGTCGAAGAGTGATGTCGACCAACTCACGGCGAAGGTCCGTGCCTCATCCGCGGCGCTTGCCGCCGCCGGGGCCCGGGTACGCAGCCGCGCGCTGGACATGGAGTTCACCCAGGTCCGCGCGCCGATCTCGGGCCGCATCTCGGATCGCCGCGTCGATGCCGGTAATCTCGTCGCGGCGGGCGACGCCAACGGCACGTTGCTGACCACGATCAACGCGCTCGACCCGATCTACTTCAACTTCGACAGTTCGGAGGCCCTGTTCCTCAAGGCCAAGCGCGCCCAGCAGGCCGGCGGCACGCCGTCACCGGTCGAGGTGCGGTTGCAGGATGAGGCCGGTTATCGTTGGCAGGGCCGGCTCGACTTCACCGACAACGGCCTCGATGCCAAATCGGGCACGATCCGCGGCCGCGCCGTGCTCGCCAACCCGACGATGTTCCTGACCCCGGGCATGTTCGGCAATATGCGGCTGTCCTCGGGCGGCACCTCGCGCGCGCTGATGGTGCCGGATGTCGCGGTCCGCCCCGACCAGGCGCGCAAGACCGTGCTGGTGGTCGACAAGGACGGCACTGTCGCGGTCAAGCAGGTCGAGCTCGGTGCGGTGGTCGATGGCTTGCGTATCGTTCGTTCGGGGTTGGCCCCGACCGATCGGGTGGTGATCAGCGGCACGCAATTGGCGATGCCCGGGACCAAGGTCAACACGCGCCCTGGTCATATCGCGCCGAGCGTCGCGGCACCCGCGCCCTCGGTCGCGGCCCCGGTCACCGGCGAGGCGACCTTCGCGCGGTAACAACCCGTGTTCCTGCGAAAGCAGGAACCCAGGGCCACGAACGTAACGCCAATAATCCTGGGCTCCTGCGTGCGCAGGAGCACGGGAATCGCTTCATCCTCTCTCGGGGAGCCTGTCATGCGCCTTTCGCGCTTCTTCATCACGCGGCCGATCTTCGCCGCGGTGATCGCCGTCGTCATCACCCTGGTGGGAGCGATCGCCTATATGAGCCTGCCGGTGTCGCAATATCCCGACATCGTGCCGCCGACCGTGACGGT
>NZ_JAQGLG010000115.1 GCF_028292965.1 Sphingomonas bacterium
GTGCCCGCCCGACCCGGTATTCGATCGTCCGCAGGAAGGTCGCGCCCTTGTTGTAATCGAGCTCACCGAACGTACCATTGGGGTCGCCGTGCAGCCGGGTGGCGCCGGTGTTTGTGCCCGCGCCCGTCAGATCGCGCTGCAGATTGTCCCAACTCAAATCGGCCAGCGTCGCCGCGCGTTCCTTGCCATAGACCGCCTCGTCGATGCGGTTCTCGAAATAGGTGGTGAAGCCTTCGTTGAGCCACACGTCCGACCAGGTCGCATTGGTGACCAGATTGCCCGACCAGCTATGCGCCAGTTCGTGCGCAATCACGTCGACGTTGGACTTGTCGCCGGTGAGGATCGTCGGCGTGGCGAAGGTGAGGGTGGGGTTCTCCATGCCGCCGAACGGGAAGGACGGTGGCAGCACCAGAATATCGTAGCGGCCCCAGCGATAGGGCCCGTACAAGGCACCAGCCGCCTTCACCATCTTCTCGGTGTCGCCGAACTCCGCCGCCGCGCGCGCCAGCGTGACCGGCTCCGCATAAACCCCGGTCGTCGGCCCGAGCGCCTTGAAACCGAGATCGCCCACTGCCATCGCGATCAGGTAAGGCGGCACCGGATGCGGCATGTCGAAACGGTAGCGCCTCATGCCCTTGCCGGCCGCGACGCCCTGCGGTGTCGATCGCGTCGCGCTCATCACCGCCATCAGCCGCGCCGGCACCGTCAGCCGCGCCGACCAGTTCTGGCGGATGCCGGGACTGTCCTGGGTCGGGATCCAGCTGCGATTATAGTTCGGCTCGCCCTGGCTGAACAGGAAGGGCTGCTTCTTGCCCGCGGTGAGCGACGGCGGCAGCCATTGCAGCGCGCTCGCCCCCTGTGCCGAGGTGTAATGGATCACGATCCGCCGTGCCGCACCGATCTGAATCGTCAGCGGCGCGCCCTTGTCGGGTTCTGCCTTGCCAACCGTCCAGCGCAGGGCATGACCCGCCGCATCGGTGATCCGCGCGATGATCAGCCCGTCATCGTCGAGCACGATCTCCGACACGCCGCGTGTCGCGAGCACATCGAGTGTCGCGGTGCCGGAGAGCCGCTGCCGCGCGAAATCGGCCGTCAGGTCAAGGTCGACATGGGTGACCCGCGCCTTTTCGGGCTGCGCATAGCTCAGCGCGTCGTGCGCCTCCGGGCCGGTCAGGATCGGTGCGACGCTTTGCGCCGAGACAGGGGTGGCGATCAGGGCAAACAGGGAAAGGATGATGCGCATGGAACCTCGGGCGGAATGGGGTGGGCGACGCTAACCGATCTTTACCCGCGCCGCACGCGACGAAATTTTCGGGGTTGACGAACTCATAACTGGCCGGTTATCGGATTGATCGATAGCCAGCGAGTTATGTATCCCGATGCCGATCACCCATGATCTTCTCTTCAAGACACTCGGCGACCCCACCCGGCGCGCCATCTTCGAACGGCTGTGCCGCGACGGGGAGCAGACCGTCGGCGCGCTGACCGCGCGGGCCGGGGTCTCGCAACCGGCGGTGTCGAAGCATCTCGGTGCGCTCAAACAGGCCGGGCTGGTGCTCGATCGCCATGAGGGCCGCCAGACGCATTACAGTGCCCGGCGGGGTGCTTTGGCCCCGCTGACCGACTGGACAAACCAGATGGACGGCTTCTGGCAGAGCCGGTTCGACGATCTCGAAGATCTCCTCAAAAGGATGGACCAATGACCACCACCACGACCGAACTCCGCTCCGTCATCGTCGAGCGCGAGATCTCTTATCCGCCGGAAAAGATCTGGCGCGCGCTGACCCAGCCGCATCTGATCGCGGAGTGGTTGATGAACAACGACTTTGCCCCAGTTGTCGATCACAGCTTTAAATTCACCGCCGACTGGGGCTCGGTCGACTGCCAGGTTCAGACTGTCGAGCCGAACCGGACGCTGGCTTACAGCTGGGATGCCATGGGTCTTGAAAGCACCGTCACATGGACGCTCACGCCGTCGGCTTCGGGCACTCATCTGCGCATGGAGCAGGCCGGTTTCCGGCGCGATCAGGAGCAGGCCTATCAGGGTGCGAAGATCGGCTGGCGGCACTTCTTCGCCAGCCTCGAGCAGGTCGTGGCGCGGATCGACTGACGCCGCCAGAAACATTGAAAGGAACTACCATGAACGGGAATCAGTGGATCCGGCAGAGTCACCGCTGGCTGTCTATCGCCTTTACGCTGGCCGTCATCGCCAACTTCGTCGCCATGGCGTTGGTGGGGCAACCCCCCGCGCTGGTGGTCTATTCGCCGCTGCCGCCGCTCTTCCTGCTGCTTTTCAGCGGACTGTATATGTTCGTCCTGCCCTATACCGCCAAGGCGCGCCGTGGGCGACATGCTGGGGGTCAGGAGTGGACGCGATGAGCACCGACGAGGCTGGGAAAACACCGTCTCCATCGGCGATGATCGACGCGCGGATCCGCGAACTGGGCGACTGGCGCGGCGAGATGCTCGCCCGGCTGCGCGGGCTGATCAAGCAGGCGGAACCGAAAATCGTCGAAGAATGGAAATGGCGCGGCGTGCCCGTGTGGTACCATGAAGGCATGGTCGTCACCGGCGAGACCTACAAGAAGGTCGTCAAGATGACCTTCGCCAAGGGCGCCGCGCTCAACGATCCCCAAGGCCTGTTCAACTCCAGCCTCGACGGCAATGTGCGGCGCGCGATCGATTTCCAGGAAGGCGAGCAGATCGACGAGGCGGCGCTGGTGGCGCTGATCCACGCGGCCGTGGCGCTAAACGGGGCGACCGGCCGCCGCTGATTGCAAAGGGCAAGGGTGGGGCTCCGCGATCTTTCCATAGAGACGCCCGTTTGCGGGTGCCAATCCCGGGACACATTGGCCCGCCGTGCGTTTGAGCGCTCTCGAGGGAAAGTGCTCATGGCGGACAGGACGGCGAAGAAGCAGGAAGAGCAGCAGGAAGCCGAAGAGCGTAGCGCCCCGTCGGCGCGGGTCGTTCATGCCGCCGTGTCGGAGCAGGGCGAGGACGAGCTCAACCGACCGACATCCTCGCTGTTCTGGTCCGGCCTGGGTGCGGGTATCGCGATGACAGCGTCGGTTTCGGCGAGCGGCGCGCTTCATCATTTTCTGCCGGATACGCCGTGGCGCGAGGCGGTCACGTCGCTCGGCTATCCGCTGGGATTCCTGATCATCATCCTCGGGCGGATGCAGCTGTTCACGGAGCAGACGATGGTCGCGGTGCTGCCGTTGGCGCGCAAGCCCAGCCTCGCCTGCCTCGGCAGGGTCGCGCGCCTCTGGTTGGTCGTGTTCCTGGCCAACATGCTCGGTGCCGCGGCTGGCGCGGCGCTGGCGGTGTTCGGACGCGTCCAGTCGGATGCGGTGCTGACCGGCATGGTCGGCGTCGCCGCCAAACTGCTCGAGCGGGCGCCGCTCGAGGTGCTGATGCAAGCCATACCCGCGGGTTTCCTCATCGCATCGGTGGCGTGGATCAGATCGGCGACCGAAGGCAGCGGCTTTTCGATTGTGTTCGCAATCACCTACGGAATCGCGTTGTGCGGCTTCGCGCACGTCATCGCTGGCGCGTCCGAGGCCTTCCTGCTGCTGGGGCATGGCGAGGCCGGCCTTGGTTGGGTGACAGGCGGCTTCCTGCTTCCCGCGCTTGTCGGTAACATCATCGGCGGCACCGGCCTGTTCGCGCTGCTCGCCCATGCGCAGGTCAAGGATGAGATTTAGTCTTGCCGTTCGGAGAGCCTTGCCAACCACGCGACCGGTTTCCCCCGCGCAGCGGCGGCGTTCAACACGAACGCCGGCGGGGCGTGAAGGCCGCTACCATCGCCCAGGCCGCTGAGAACGAAAGGGCGGCTCCGCACGCGGAACCGCCCTTTTTGTTGGTTGCGTGCCGGGCCGACCAGGCCCGACGGACCCTCTTCTGATCGGAGCTGGCGGAGTGATGCGGTATTGCCACCCGTAGGAATG
>NZ_JAQGLG010000129.1 GCF_028292965.1 Sphingomonas bacterium
TATGCGGCGATCCTGTTCGGTTTCGGTCTTATCGGCAGGGTTTGATGAACCCCTGACAAAATTACGATGCCTGTGGCCCTTCGCAGCCCTCGGGGCGCCGGCAGCGAATTTTGTCACACTGCGGTGAAAGGGTTCAGCTGCCCTTGCGGCCGAGCTTCTCGACCCGCGCCGCGACATCGAGCGCGACTGGCGGCGTGACGAAGCGGTCGATCGGGCCGCCATACATGGCGATTTCCTTGACCAGCCGGCTGGCGATCGGCTGGAGCGAGACGTCGGCCATCAGGAAGACCGTCTCGACGCGCGGATTGATCTGCTGGTTCATCCCCGCCATCTGATATTCATATTCGAAATCCGCCACCGCGCGCAGGCCGCGCACGATGACGCGGGCGCCTTCGCGTTCGGCAAAGTCCATCAGCAGCGAATCGAAGCTGACGACATGGATCTCGCCGCCGATCCCGGCCACCTCGCGCTGGACCATCGCCATGCGTTCTTCGATGTTGAACATCGGCGACTTGGACGGGTTGGTCGTCACCCCGATGACCAGCCGGTCGACCAGCTTCGCACCGCGCCGGATGATGTCCATATGGCCGAGCGTGATCGGATCGAAGGTGCCGGGATAGACGCCGGTGCGTGTGGTCATGGTATCTACTCCCCCCAAGGGTACGATCAGCGGTCGCGTTCGAGCACGAAGCGCGCGATGGCGCGCAGCAGATCGGCCTCGCTGCCATGCGCATGGAGATGTTCGATCGCCTGATCGACCAGCATCCGCGCCTGGGCCCGCGCCCGGTCGAGCCCGAGCAGCGACAGGAAGGTCTCCTTGCCGGCGCCTTCGTCCTTGCGCAGCTTCTTGCCTGCCGCTTCCTCGTTACCCTCGACGTCGAGAATATCGTCGGCGATCTGGAAAGCGAGGCCGAGGTCGCGGGCATAGCCGCGCAAGCCCGTGCGGCCCTCAGGCGGGATGCGGCCGAGGATCGACCCGGCCTCGACGGCAGCGGCGATCAGCGCGCCGGTCTTCATCGCCTGTAGCCGAGTGACGGTGTTGAGGTCGAAGCTGGTCTTCTCCGCCTCGAGATCCATGGCCTGCCCGCCGGCCATGCCATTAGGGCCGGAGGCGCGTGCGAGATCGAGCGTCAGCTCCGCGCGTACGAACGGGTCCGGATGCGTCGCCGCGTCGGCGAGGATCTCGAACGCCAGCGCGTGCAGGCAATCCCCGGCGAGGATCGCGGTCGCCTCGCCGAATGCCTTGTGGGTGGTCGGCTTGCCGCGGCGCATGTCGTCATCGTCCATCGCCGGCAAATCGTCGTGGATCAGCGAATAGACATGGATGCACTCGACCGCCATCGCGACGCGCCCGATGCAGTCGCGATCGACGCCATAGAGTCCGGCCGTGGCGAAGACGAGCAACGGGCGCAGCCTTTTGCCGCCGCCGATCGTGGCGTGGCGCATCGCGCGGTATAGATCCGCGCGCGGGTCGTCGGGAATGGTCAGCAACCGGTCGAAGCGGCGGTCGATATCGGCACCGACCTGCGTCAGCGCGGCTTTCAGCGACAGCGAGTGGCTGGCCACTAGGTCAGCCGGCGGCAAAGGGCTGGGTTCCGGTCGGGCGACCTTCGCCGTCGAGCCGGATCGCCTCGATCCGCGCCTGCGCCGCGTCGAGTCGCTCGGCGCACAGCTTGCGCAACGCGTCGCCGCGTTCGTAGAGGTCGATGGCGTCCTGCAACGGCACCTCGCCGCTCTCCAGCCGGCCGACGATCTTTTCCAGTTCCGCCAACGCGGCTTCGAATGACAGGTCGGTGGGCGGTGTATCCATGATCTCGCTATGCGGCAGGCGGGCGAGGGGGGTCAACCACCCCGCGCCCGCCCGCAGGCCGTTTCAGTCTTCAGATGGTAATATGCAGCGCTCGCCCTGCGAGAATGACGATGATCGCGCCGACGATCGACATCAGGAAGCCGGCCGGATGGAACGGCTCTCCGGCGGTCGCCGGGTGCACGAGCTTGTGGATCAGGCCGCCGACGAACGCGCCGACGATGCCGAGCAGCGCGGTCAGATACCATTTCATCGAGTCGGCGCCCGGCACGATGGCGCGCGCGATCAACCCTACGATGAAGCCGACGATGACTATGCGAATGAGATGAAACATGTTCTTTTCTCCCCTCCCCCGGAAGCGCGGAGACTGACACGGTCGTTACGCAGGAGCAATGCTTTGTCGATGCGCCGGGATGAGGATATCCTGACGCCCCTGCCGCGTTGTGCGCCGACCTATCGGCCGAAGAGGATCGCCCATGTTCACCAGCATCAACCCCGCGACCGGCGAAGCCGGCGAAACCTTCGCCGAACTGACCGCCGACGAGATCGAGGCCAAGGTCGCGGCGGCGCATGAGGCGTATCGCGCGTGGCGCACCACCGATCTCGCCACGCGCAGCGCGCTGTTGGAAGCGATCGCCGACCAGTTCGAGGCCAACAAGCAGCGCCTCGCCGAGATCGCCACGCGTGAAATGGGCAAGACGCTCAAATCGGCGATCGCCGAGGTCGAGAAATGCGCCGCGGGCTTTCGTCATTACGCCAAGGCCGGCCCGGCGATGCTCGAACCGCGCACTATCCCGACCGCGACCGGCAGCGCCACCGCACGCTGGCTGCCGATGGGGCCGGTGCTGGCGGTGATGCCATGGAATTTCCCTTATTGGCAGGTCGTGCGTTTCCTTGCCCCGACCATCCTCGCCGGTAATGTCGGGCTGCTCAAACATGCGTCGAGTGTCCAGGGCTGCGGCGCGGCGATCGAGGAGATGGTCGTGGCGGCGGGCGCACCGTCCGGGGTTTTCCAGAATCTGGCGATCAAGTCGGGCAAGGTCGAGGCGCTGATCGCCGATCCGCGCATCGTCGCGGTGACGCTGACCGGGAGCGAGGGTGCGGGCATGAAGGTGGCGGAAGCCGCCGGGCGCGCGCTCAAAAAGGTCGTGCTGGAACTGGGCGGCTCGGACCCGTTCATCGTCATGCCCTCGGCCGATCTCGATGCCGCGGTGAAGGCGGCGGTGACGGCGCGCATCCAGAACACCGGCCAGTCGTGCATCTGCGCCAAGCGCATGATCGTCCATGCCGATATCTATGACGCGTTTCTCGACAAATTCTCGTCGGCGATGCGCGCAGTCAAGGCCGGCGACCCGCTCGATCCCGCGACCGACATGGGTCCGCTATCGAGCGAGGAACAGCGCCAGACCGTGCTCGACCAGCTGGAGATGATCGGCCGCGCCGGCGGCAAGCTGCTGTTCGGCGGCGAGGCATTGCCTGGCAGCGGCGCCTATATGTCGGCCGGCATATTGGTCGACGTGCCACAGGACGACCCCGCCGCGCAGGAGGAACTGTTCGGCCCCGTCGCGATGGTCTTCAGGGCCGATGATCTGGACGCCGCGATCGCGCTCGCCAATGACGTGCCGTTCGGCCTTGGCTCCTCGGTGTGGACCAACGACGCCGCCGAGCGCGAACGCTTCGAGCGCGACATCGAGGCCGGCATGACCGCGGTCAACCAGATCCTCGCCAGCACGCCCGAGGCGCCGTTCGGCGGCATCAAGCGCTCGGGCCATGGGCGCGAACTGGGGCCTTATGGGCTCCATGAATTCATGAACCTGAAGACCGTGCTGGGGTGACCATTAAAATTCCTCCCGGGAACGGGAGGGGCCTGGGTTCACAAACGAAGTGCAACGCCACAGACAGGTGTTGCCATGGGGAAGTAGGCGATCGGTGCTGACACCCGTCACGCGGGCGGCGTCGGCGGGGCGGCAGTTTTTGGGCCTGTCGTGGCGGGATGACCGGCGTCGCGTCGTAACCTTCCGTCAACCTAGCGCCTTAGAGGAATATACATGGGTTGCTGCCATGCTGCAGACGTCGAAATGTAAACGGTAAGACATGACCAGTGTCGCGACCTCGCAGCGAAGCCATCGCCCCAGCGCCGCGAACGCGGAGAGGCCGACGGACAAGCGCGCCTTCACGCGCCGGTCGTTCAGAAGCGCCTCGTTCAAGGTGCGAATAGCCGGTGGCGAGTGCGAGATCCGCTTGAAGGACCTGTCGCGCGGCGGCGCGTCGGGCCTGATCTGCGAACCGGTCCGTGTCGGCGACCACCTCGTCGTCGAGTTCGACAGCCGGCATCAGGTCGACGCCGAAATATGCTGGGTGCGCCGCCTGCTGGTCGGCGTGAAATTCACCAACGAACTGACCCCGCAATTCGTCGAGCGACTCCACGAACTGTACCGCGTCGCGCGTTAAACGGGTCGCGCAGCCATCCCCTGACAGTGTTCCTGCGAAAGCAGGAACCCAGGGCCGCGAGCGCTGCGTATGGAAGCCTGGGCTCCTGCGTTCGCAGGAGCACGGCATTTGTTGGGAGCGATGGCGAAGTTTACCCCGTCAGCGCGGCGGTCAGCGCCAGCATCGGCGGGCTGAACGCCAGCGGCCGCATCAGCGCGACCGCCAGCGTGATCGTGCCGAGGCCCCAATAATAAGCCGGGTGAACCTTGCCGCGCGTGACCAGGTCATAGATCAGTGCAGCGCTGGCAAAGACCATCACCGCCAGCCAGATCGCCCACAGCATCCATGTGCCCAGCAGCGGCAGCGGCAGGATCCGCCCGAGCCCCGGCGTCATCACCTGCAGGGCGCCGCACAGCATCAGCCGGCGGTGCCAGTCGCTCTGCTCCCGCATGCGCACCCCCGCCCAGGTCAGCCCGGCGAACACCAGCACGGTCAGCCAGTCCATCACCAGGAAGACGTTGGTTTCGAAAAAGGGCGGGATGCGGTGGTTGATCGCCGCCAGCGTGTTGACGCTCAAGCCGACCAGCACCATCCAGCCGACATAACCCGCCGCGACCAGGCCGATGCGCCGGTGCGTCGCGACATCGCCGCGGAACACCAGCGCATTCTGCGTCACATAGATGACCAGCCAGCCCATGAAGGTCAGGCCGTGGAGATGCACCCACCACGGCGCGCCGAGGCTCGACCGCCCCATGACGAATTGCAGCGTGAAGCCGCTGACCACGGTCGCGGCGATCGCCAGCGACATGATGAAGAAAAAACGCCGGTCCTTGCTGATCGGCGCGCCCCGCACGCCTTCCGCCAATGTCGCCATGTCGCTCGCCCCCAAACGCAAAATCGTTATGGCAGGTTATCAAGCGTCTCGCCCCTTCGCCAGCATCTTTAAACAGCGCGGGAATCGGCTAGCATGGCGCGCATGAGCACCCTCGCCACCCGCCAGCATCAGATGTTTCCCGTGCTCGACGCCGTGCAGGTCGAGACCGCCACCCGCTTCGCAAGCGGCCCTTCGCGGCGCTTCGCGGCGGGCGAGACAGTCTATGCGATCGGCGAGCAGGGCGCCCCCGCCTGGCTGGTGCTGGAGGGCGCGATCCACGTCTTCCGTCGCGACGGGCTCAGCCACGAAGCCGCGGTCACCGTCCATGGCCCCGGCCAGCTCACCGGCGAGGTCAACCAACTGGCCGGCCGGCCCTCGATCGCCACCGGCCGTGCCGGGCCGGAGGGATGCACCGTGCTGCCGTTCGATGCGGCGCATCTGCGCGCGTTGATGGTCGGTTCGGCCGATGTCGGCGAGGTCATCATGCGCGCGCTGATCCTGCGCCGCGTCGGGCTGATCGAGGAAGGGGGCGCTGGCACGATCCTGATCGGCGTGCCCGGCAGCCCGGATATCGTCCGGCTGCAGGGTTTCCTGACGCGCGCCGGTTATCCCAATCTGGTGCTCGACGTCGCCGCCGATGGCGAAGGCCATGACATGGTCGTGCGGCTCGGCGTGCTGCCGGGCGAACTGCCGCTGGTGGTCTGCCCCAATGGCACGCTGCTGAGGCGTCCGGCCGATGGCGATCTGGCCTCCTGCCTCGGCATGATGCCCGATCTGGACCCGGCGACGATCTATGACGTGGCGATCGTCGGCGCCGGCCCGGCCGGGCTCGCCGCGGCGGTCTATGCCGCGTCGGAAGGCCTGTCGGTGATCGTGCTCGACGAACGCGCCATGGGCGGCCAGGCCGGCGCGTCGAGCCGGATCGAGAATTATCTCGGCTTCCCGACCGGCATCTCCGGCCAGGCGCTGGCCGGCCGCGCCTTCAACCAGGCATTGAAGTTCGGTGCCGAGATCGCCGTGCCGCTGCCGGTGCTGCGGCTCGACTGCGAGAGGTGCGTGGAAAGCGGCGATCCGCTCACGCTCGAGCTGGCGGGCGATCGCAGTATCCGGGCCGGCGCGGTGATCATCGCCTCGGGCGCGCGCTACCGGCGCCCGGCGATCGCGGATCTCGCCACGTTCGAGGGCGCCGGCATCTCCTATTGGGCATCGCCGATCGAGGCGCGGCTATGTGCCGGCGAGGAGATCGCGCTGGTCGGCGGCGGCAATTCGGCCGGCCAGGCGGTCGTGTTTCTCGCCGGCCATGTGAAGCGGCTGCACATGTTCGTGCGGCGCGATCTGTCCGAGACGATGTCGCGCTATCTGATCGACCGCATCGCCGCCTTGCCCAATGTCGAGATCCATGTCGGCAGCGAGGTCACCGCACTGGAGGGCGACCGCGCCGGCGGGCTGACCGGCGCGACTTTCCGCAACATCGCGGACGGCACCACGCACCAATGCCCGCTGCGCCACATGTTCCTGTTCATCGGCGCCGACCCCAATGCCGCCTGGCTTGCGGGTTGTGTGGACACCGACGACAAGGGCTTCGTCGTGACCGGCACGGGTGCGTTGCCGCTGGAGACCAGCCGGCCCGGCGTTTTCGCAATCGGCGACGTCCGCGCCGGATCGACCAAGCGGGTTGCCGCAGCGGTCGGCGAGGGGGCTGCCGTCGTCGCCCAGATCCACGCCGCCATCGCCGCCCGCGCGGGAGAGGAACAATGACCGGGGAATGCCGCCACACCGATACGATCCAGCAGGTCACGCCGAGCGCCCGCGGTTGCGAGGAATGCCTCAGGATCGGCAGTCCCTGGGTCCATCTGCGCCTGTGCCGCAGCTGCGGCCATGTCGGCTGCTGCGACGATTCACCCCACCGCCATGCGACGGCGCATTTCCAGGCCACGCGCCACCCGATCATCGAGGGCTATGATCCGCCCGAGGGTTGGGGCTGGTGCTATGTCGATGAGGTGGAGGTTGATTTGCCGGATCAGACGCCACAATGGGGGCCGATCCCGCGGTATATTTGAAGGGGCGCGCTCGCCTAACCCTCACCGTCACCCCGGACTTGTTCTGGTGGCCAACGCGCCTCAAGCGCTAACGCTCGCGGATGGTTGGACCCCGGAACAAGTCGGCGCCTATGCCGTTCAAACAGGTACCACCCCGGCGAAGGCCGGGGCCCAGTTGGGAAGGCAGAAGTAACAGGGCGCAACGCCCGTTTACCACCGTTCCCCAACTGGGCCCCGGCCTTCGCCGGGGT
>NZ_JAQGLG010000157.1 GCF_028292965.1 Sphingomonas bacterium
ACGCGGCGCACGCTCGGCGCGCTCGCCACCGCCGCCATCGCGACGCGGGCCACGGTCGCCGCCATCACGGCGGGGACCACGGTCACCACCGTCACGACGCGGGCCGCGGTCACCGCCGCCACCGCCGTCACGGCGCGGGCCACGATCGCCGCGCGGGCCACGGTCGCCGCCTTCACGCGGTTCGCGCGGGGGGCGGCTGTCTTCCAGCTCGGCGCCGGTTTCCTGATCGACGACGCGCATCGACAGGCGAACCTTGCCGCGCGGATCGATTTCGAGCACCTTGACCTTCACTTCCTGGCCTTCGGAGACGACGTCCGACACCTTCTCGACGCGCTCGTTGCGCATCTCGGAGACGTGGACCAGGCCGTCCTTGCCGCCCATGAAGTTCACGAACGCACCGAAATCGACCAGGTTGACGACCTTGCCGGTGTAGATCTTGCCGACTTCGGCTTCCTCGACCAGGCCCTTGATCCAGGCGATCGCCGCCTCGATCTGCGCCGGATCGGACGAGCTGACCTTGATCACGCCCTCGTCGTCGATGTCGACCTTGGCGCCGGTGGTGGCGACGATCTCGCGGATGACCTTGCCGCCGGTGCCGATGACTTCACGGATCTTCGACTTGTCGATCGTGAAGGTCTCGATGCGCGGTGCGTGGGCCGACAGCTCTTCACGGGTGTGATCGAGCGCCTTGGCCATTTCGCCGAGGATGTGCGTGCGGCCTTCCTTGGCCTGGGTCAGCGCGACGCGCATGATTTCTTCGGTGATGCCGGCGATCTTGATGTCCATCTGCATCGTGGTGATGCCCTCGGACGTGCCGGCGACCTTGAAGTCCATGTCGCCGAGGTGATCCTCGTCGCCCAGGATGTCGGACAGGACGGCGAAGTCCTTGCCTTCCAGGATCAGGCCCATGGCGATGCCCGAGACCGGGCGCTTCAGCGGCACACCGGCATCCATCATCGACAGCGAACCGCCGCACACCGTCGCCATCGACGAGGAGCCGTTGCTCTCCGTGATGTCCGACAAAACGCGGATCGTGTAGGGGAACTCTTCCTTGGCCGGCAGCACCGGATGCAGCGCGCGCCAGGCGAGCTTGCCATGGCCGACTTCGCGACGGCCCGGGGCGCCGAAGCGACCGACTTCGCCGACCGAGTAGGGCGGGAAGTTATAGTGCAGCATGAAGTGCTCGTAATTGAGCCCGTTCAGACCGTCGATCATCTGCTCGGCGTCGCGCGTGCCGAGCGTGGTGGTGCAGATCGACTGGGTCTCGCCACGCGTGAACAGCGCGGAGCCGTGCGCGCGGGGCAGGAAGTGCACCATCGCCTCGATCGGACGGATCTGGGTGGTGGTGCGGCCGTCGATGCGCTGGCCGTCCTTGAGGATGGCGCCGCGAACGATCTCGGCTTCCAGCTTCTTCATCAGCTTGCCGGCGGCCATCTGGTCCTGCGGCGCGGCATCGGCGAACGCCGCCTTGCCCTTGGCGCGAGCCTCGTTGAGCAGGCCCGAACGCTTGGACTTGTCGGTCACCTTATAAGCGGCGGCGATGTCCTTGCCGATCAGCTTCTTGAGCTTGTCCTTGGCGGCGGTCAGGTCGGCCTGGGCGGCCATTTCCCACGGATCCTTGGCGGCCTTCTCGGCCAGATCGATGATCGCGTTGACGGCTTCGCGGCACGCCTTGTGGGCGAACTGTACCGCGCCGAGCATGACCTCTTCCGAGAGCTCCTTGGCTTCGGATTCGACCATCATCACGGCGCCACCGGTGGCGGCGACGACGAGGTCGAGATCGCCGGCCTTGATCTGCTCGTTGGTCGGGTTGAGGATGTACTCGCCATCGACATAACCGACGCGTGCTGCGCCGATCGGGCCCATGAACGGCACGCCCGAGATGGTCAGGGCTGCGGACGCTGCAACCATCGCCAGCACGTCCGGCTCGTTCTCGCCGTCATAGCTGAGCACCTGGCAGATCACGTTGATTTCGTTGTAGAAACCTTCCGGGAACAGCGGGCGGATCGGGCGATCGATCAGGCGGCTGGTCAGCGTTTCCTTTTCGGTCGCGCCGCGCTCACGCTTGAAGAAGCCGCCGGGGATGCGGCCGGCCGCGCTGTACTTTTCCTGATAATGCACGGTGAGCGGGAAGAAATCCTGCCCTTCCTTGACCGAGCGTGCGGCCGTTACGGCGCAGAGCACGACGGTCTCGCCGAGCGTCGCCATCACGGCGCCGTCGGCCTGGCGGGCAACGCGGCCCGTTTCCAGCGTGAGGGTCTGGCCGCCCCACTGGATTTCTACTTTCTTGGTGTCGAACATTGTATTTCCTTTACGCCGGCCGCCCAATGCGTGCCGGGGCCTGTGTGCGAGCTAAGCCGGCTCGTGCGGTGTAGAGCGAGATGTCGCTCTTGGATGGTTCGCCGAATTGCGATCCCTCCTTGTTCCCCGGCGAAGGCCGGGGTCCAGTAACGCAGCGCTGGACGGTGCTCCCGCACCGATCCTTGCTGGATCCCGGCCTTATGCCGGGATGACAAAAGGGGCGACCTTGCGGCCGCCCCGTTTTGTCACTTGCGAAGGCCGAGCTTGCCGATGATCGCGGTGTAACGCGCGCCGTCATTGTGACGGAGATAGTCGAGCAGGCTGCGACGCTTGTTGACGAGCATCAGCAGACCGCGGCGCGAGTGATTGTCCTTCGCGTGGATCTTGAAGTGCTCGGTGAGGTTGCGGATCCGCTCGGTGATGATCGCGACCTGCACTTCGGGCGAACCGGTGTCGCCTTCGACGCGGCCATGTTCCTTGATGAGCACGTCCTTGCGCTCTTGCGAAATCGTCATGTTATCTTTGTCCTCGACATCTCATTACAGGTTGAAGCCGCGGATGACGGAGACGTTGCCGTCCTGAACCTCGGCGAGCGCGACCGGGACATCGTCCAGCATCGCGAAGCAAAGGCCATCGTCCGAGGCGATCCCGCTCAGAACCCGCCCCTGTCGGAGCAGCCCTGCCTGATCGGGGGTGAGGGGTAGAGCCGGGATGTCGTCCAGCCCCGCCCTCAACGGCAGGAGTAAGTGTTCAAGGTCGCGCGCCATAGCGCCTTCGTGCAATTTGTCCAGCGATATCGCGTTTTCGAGGGTGAACGGGCCGGCCTTGGTGCGGCGGAGCATGGTGACGTGACCGACCGTGCCGAGCGCGAGCGCGATGTCGCGCGCAAGGCTGCGGATGTACGTGCCCTTGGAGACGTGCGCGGTGAGGGTGGCCTCTTCCAATTCCTCCCCGGTACGGGGAGGGGGACCGCTCGAAGAGCGGTGGAGGGGGGCTTCCCCATGCGGTTCGTTCGCGGCACTCCCCCTCCACCATCCTTCGGATGGTCCCCCTCCCCGTGCCGGGGAAGTATGAAGTGAAAACACCGTCACCGCGCGCTTCGCCAGCACCACCTCTTCACCAGCCCGCGCCAGATCATAAGCCCGCTCGCCATCCACCTTCAGCGCGGAATAGGCCGGCGGCACCTGCTCGATCGGCCCGGTGAACTGCGGCAGCACCGCCGTCAACGCCGCCGCCGTCGGCCGCACTCCGCTCGTCGCGATCACCACGCCTTCACCATCCAGCGTATCGGTCTGCTCGCCGAAGCGGATGGTGAAGTCATAAACCTTGTCGCTGTCGAGCATCCGCCCTGCCAGCTTGGTCGCCTCGCCCAGCGCGATCGGCAGCACGCCCGTCGCCAGCGGATCGAGCGTGCCGCCATGGCCGACCTTGAACTTGCCGTAACCGCCGCTGCGCAGCGCGCGCTTTACCGCGGAGACGCCCTGGGTCGAGCCGAGGCCGAGCGGTTTGTCGAGAATGATCCAGCCATGCATCGCAGCGCGCCTAGCGGTCGCGTGCCCGCGCGGCCAGCCTCAATGCTTCTTGTGCTTCTCGCGTTTCGGCGGCGGGCCGCTGGTCACCAGCTTGTCGATCTTGCAGCGATCACCATCGACCAGCAGCGTGCCGGTCGAGTCGAGCGTGTCGCCGGCGAAGCGCGTATCGACGCCGATCTTCACCGCGAAGGGCAGGCCGGTGCACGGCCCGACCACGCTGGCATAATACCAGCGGCGCTGCCGATCCTGGAGGTAGACGCCCTTGTCGCTATCGGCTTCGAAATCCTCGATCGCGTTGAAGCGGATGAACGGTATCGAGGCGGGCTTGCCCGTATCGGGCGCGGCGGTCTGCGCCTGCGCGCCAGCGCTCAGCAGGGCGAGGGGCAGAGCGGCGAACGTGAGAGATTTCATCATAACCTGTTCCTCATCCCCCTGGACGCAACAACGTAGCAAGGCGAGGCTGTATCCAGCATGAAGCAATCATGAGGGGACGCCCGCCAGGCGGAGGAACAGGCGCGTGACGCCGTTCGCCACCGGGCCGATCACCTGCGCGATGACATCGGCGCCGGGTGCGATACTCGGCAGGATGACCAGCAGGAAGATCATGATCAGGAAACCATAGCGTCCGAGCCGCGCATAGGGCTCGGCCAGCCCCTCGGGCAATACGCCGGCGACGACGTGCCTGCCGTCGAACGGCGGCAGGGGAATCATGTTGAAGATCGCCAGGAAGACGTTGATCGTCAGAAAGTTGATCAGATTGTCCGCGACGAACAGCGCGAGGCCACCGCCCAGCGCCTCATTCTGCCACATGGTGAACAGCTTGATGGCGAACGCCGCGATCAACCCCAGCACGAGGTTGCTCGCCGGGCCGGCCATCGCGACCAGCGCCATGTCGATCCGCGGCTGCCGCATACCCGCGGTCACCACCGGTACCGGTTTGGCCCAGCCGAAGATCGGCAGGTGCGCGATCGCCAGCAGCATCGGCAGCGCGACCGTGCCAACCGGATCGACATGGCGGATCGGGTTGAGCGTCAGGCGACCGAGCCGGCGCGCGGTCTGGTCGCCGAGCGCCCAGGCGGCATAGCCGTGCGCCACCTCATGGAAGGTGATCGCAACGATCAGCGGGATCAGCCATACCGCGATCTGCCAGACGATATTGTCCTGGGTCATCGCGCAGCCGCCTCGTCCAGTGCCGCGGTGAAGTGCCGCCGGCACAGCGCGACGTAGCGGTCGTTGCCGCCGATCTCCGTCTGCGCGCCCTGCGCCACCGCCCGGCCTTCGCCATCGACGCGCAGGTTCATCGTCGCCTTGCGGCCGCATTCGCAGACCGATTTCAGCTCGACCAGCGAATCGGCGATCGCCAGCAGCCGCGCCGAGCCGGGGAACAGCGCCCCCTGGAAATCGGTGCGCAGGCCGTAAGCGAGCACCGGAATGCCGTCGGCATCGGCAAGCCGGGCGAGCTGGTCGACCTGCGCGGCGGTGAGGAACTGGGCCTCGTCGACCAGCACGCAAGCCGGCTTGTCGCCGCCAGCGCGGACGATCGCGGCGATGTCGCTATCGGCACCGAACATGATTGCGTCATGCTCCAGCCCAATGCGCGAGGTGATCGTGCCCGCGGCGAAGCGATCGTCGATCGCGGCGGTGAACAGCATCGTCTTCATACCGCGCTCGCGATAGTTGAAATCCGCCTGCAACAGCGTGGTCGATTTGCCCGCATTCATCGAGGCGTAGTAGAAATAGAGCTTGGCCATGCGATCAGGCCTCGGCGTCGTCGCCGGTCGTCAGGTCGCGCGCGACGTGCGGGTCGCGCAGCAGCTTGTCGATATGGCTGCCCTCGTCGAAGCTCTCGTCGCCGAGGAACTTCAGCTTGGCGGCGTATTTCAAGTTGATGCGCCGCGCGACCTCGCGCTGGAGATAGGCGGTGTGGGTGCGCATCGCCTTGAGCACGACTTCCTCATCGGCGCCGAGCAGCGGCTTGGCGAATACGGTGGCGTGGCGCAGGTCGGGTGACATGCGCACCTCGGTGATCGTCACGAGATGGCTGGCCAGCGTCTCGTCATGCACGTCGCCGCGCGAAAGGATGTCCGACAGCGCGTGACGTATCTGTTCGCCGACGCGCAGCGAGCGGACGTTCTTGGTGTCGGAAGTTTCGTGTTGTCGACTCATGGAATGATAAATCCGGTGAGCAATACCAGGGGCGTGAAAGCGAACAACAGCAACGCCGGCAAACAGCCGGCCGTCAAGCCAGCGCCAATTCCTTGGCGGATCGAACGCCACCGTCGCTCGGTCCGCAATTCCGCCTTGGTCGGCGTCGGGGAAGGCGCCCGTCTGGGTCGTCTTCCCCGACTTTCCGGCATTTACAGCGTCCGTTCGCGCAGCTCGACCTCGAAGGTTTCGAGGAAGTCGCCCGGCTTGATGTCGACGAAGTTCTGCGTGAAGGTCACGCCGCACTCCAGGCCGGCGCGCACTTCGGCGACATCGTCCTTGAAGCGACGCAGACTGGCGATCTCACCCTGGTAGATGATGACGTCGTCGCGCGTGATGCGGGCCTTGAGCGCCTTGCGGATGATGCCCTCGGTGACCAACAGGCCGGCCGCCTTGCCGTGCTTGCCGGCGGAGAAGACCTCGCGGATTTCGGCGCGGCCGACCACCGTTTCGAATGCCTCGGGGCCGAGCTCGCCCGCCATGCCGGCGCGGATCTCGTCGATCAGGTCGTAGATCACGTCATAGTACTTCAACGCGACCTTCTGGCGTTCGGCGATCTCGCGCGCCTTGGCGTTGGCCCGGACGTTGAAGCCGATGATCGGCGCGCCCGAGGCACCGGCGAGCGTCACGTCGCTCTCGGTGATGCCGCCGACGCCCGAATGCAGCACGCGGGCCTTGATGTCGTCGGTCGAGATCTTGTTGATCGACGCGACGATCGCCTCGACCGACCCTTGCGTGTCGGCCTTGACCACCAGCGGGTACTCGATCGCCTGCTTGTCCTTGAGCGCGGAGAACATGCTCTCCAGGCTGGCCGGGGTCGACGTGGTGCGCTTCTGCGTCATCACGCCCTGCCGATAAGCGGCGACCTCGCGGGCGCGTGCCTCGTTCTCGACCACCGACAGCGGATCGCCGGCACGTGGCACGCCCGACAGGCCGAGGACCTCGACCGGCATGGACGGGGTGGCTTCCTTGATCTGCTGGCCCTTGTCGTTGAGCATCGCGCGGACCTTGCCGCTCTCGGCGCCGACGACGAACACGTCGCCGACCTTGAGCGTGCCGCGGCTGATCAGCACTGTCGCGACAGGGCCGCGGCCCTTGTCGAGCTTGGCCTCGATCACCGTGCCCTCGGCCATGCGGTCGGGGTTGGCGCCGAGATCGAGCAGTTCGGCCTGGAGCTGGATCTTCTCGATCAGCAGGTCGAGCCCGATCTTCTTGAGCGCCGAAACCTCGACGTCCTGGACGTCGCCCGACATCTCCTCGACGATTACTTCATGCTCGAGCAGGCGCTCGCGCACCTTTTGCGGATTGGCGCCTTCCTTGTCGATCTTGTTGATCGCGATGATCATCGGCACGCCGGCCGCCTTGGTGTGGTTGATCGCCTCGATCGTCTGCGGCATCAGCCCGTCGTCGGCCGCGACGACGATCACGACGATGTCGGTGACGTTGGCGCCGCGCGCGCGCATTTCGGTGAAGGCCTCATGGCCCGGCGTGTCGAGGAAGGTGATCTTCGACTTGTCCTTCAGCGTGACCTGATAGGCGCCGATATGCTGGGTGATGCCACCGGCCTCGCCGGCCGCGACATCGGTGCCGCGGAGCGCGTCGAGCAGCGAGGTCTTGCCGTGGTCGACATGGCCCATGATCGTGACGACCGGGGGCCGCGGCTGCATCGTCTCGTCGGCATCGACATCATGCTCGACCGCGAGATCGATATCCGAATCGCTGACGCGGGTGATGTTGTGGCCGAATTCGGTGACCAGCAGCTCGGCCGTGTCCTGGTCGATCGTGGCGTTGATCGTGACGGGCATGCCCATCTTGAACAAAGCCTTGACCAGGTCGGCGCCCTTTTCGGCCATGCGGTTGGCGAGTTCCTGCACGGTGATCGCCTCGGGGACGACCACGTCGCGGACCTGCTTGGCCTGCGCTTCGCGCGGGCCGCCCATGCGGCGATGTTCCTTCTCGCGCGCCCGCTTCAGCGCGGCGAGCGAGCGGGCGCGGGCGCCTTCATCGGCACCGAGCGCGCGGTTGACGGTCAGCTTGCCCGACTGGCGACGATCGTCGCCCTTGCGGTCGCGCTGCTGCGGCCGGGGCGGTTCGGCACCTGGGCGGCGCGGTGCGAGGCCGCCCGACGAGGCGGCGCTGGCGCTCGGGCTGGCACCGCTCGACGATGCGGTCGCCGGTGTGGCGGGTGCCGCTGCCGGGCGCGGCGCGGGCCGCTCGGGGCGGGCGACGGGTGTGAAACGACGCGGTGCGGGCATCGAGGGATCGAGCTCGACGCTGACCGGCGCTGCCGGAACGGGTGCTGGCGCGGGCGTCGGTGCTGCCGCCGGGGCGGCGGCAACCGGAGCGACGGATGCCGGAGTCGCAGGTGCTGGCGTCGGCGCCACGGGTGCGGCAGCGGCAGGCGCTTGCGGCTCGGGCTTCGCTTCGGCGGCCAGCGCGCGTTCCTCGGCGCGGCGGCGCTCTTCGTCGACGGCGTCGATACGCTCGCGCTCTTCGGCGCGGCGACGCTCCTCGAGCGCGTTCATGCGCGACTCGTCGGCCTCGCGGAGCAGCTTGGCCTGCAGCTCCTGGCGCGACAGCAGCGAGTCGCCGGGCGACGGGGTCGGTGCGCGCGGTGCCTCGGGGGCACGTGCCTGCGGCGCCGGGGCGGGCGCAGGGGCTGCCTCGACGGTGGCCGGTGCCTCGGTGACGGCGCCACCGGGGCCGAGGATGCGGCGACGCTTCACCTCGACCACGACGGTGTTCGACCGCCCATGGCTGAAGCTCTGCTTGACCTTGCCGGTCTCGACGGTGCGCTTCAGCCCCAGCGGCGCGCGCATGCCCAGTTTCGGCTTTTCGTTGTCGGTATCGCTCACTCGTGTTCCTCGTCGATCAAAGTCTTGCCGGCCTGGTCCGCCCCGCTGGTGCGGGACGCCGATGCGCCCTGCGAAGGCGTTTCGCAAGGCTCAGGGTCCGGGTCGGGGCCGATAAAGTGCAGCCACCGGGTCAGCGCATCGCGCACCCGTGAAGCGGCGTGGGGGTCCGTCAGGCCGATATGTACCACATTTTCGCGGCCCAGCGCCATTGACAATATGGTGCGCGGCAACGGGATTACCAAGCCCCGCAAATCCTCGCCTTCCCGGTCGCTGCCGACGCGCCAGGCCTGGTCGAGTTTGCGGTTGCCGTCGGTGCCCGCATCGGCGGCGTGGAGCAGCAGGTGCAGCTTGCCCGAACGGGCCGCGTCCGAGATGCGATCCGAACCGGTGAGCAAGCTGCCGGTGCGCGAAATGAGGCCGAGCTGGTCGAGCAGCGTGCGTTGCAGCGCATCGGCGATCAGCACGGGCAGATCGGCCGGGATACTCGTCGCCTCGCCCTTGAAGGCGCGGCCGAGTGCGCCCTTGAGCTTGCCCTTGGCGATCGCGGTTTCAAGCGCGGCACGGTCCACGCCGATCCATGCGCCGCGGCCGGGGGCTTTGGCGCGGACGTCTGGCAGCACCGCGCCATCGGGCGAGATGGCGAGCCGGATCAGCGTGTCGCGTGGCGCGGCGTCGCGGGTGAGGATGCAGGTGCGTTCGGGGTCAGCCATGCGGCGCTCCCGAACCGAGTGCGTAATTCCCCAACAATTCGCGTGCGATTTTCCCTGTCGACGCTTCGGCGGCAGGGAAATTGGCAGGGAATTGCGACAAATTGTCGTGTCCAACAGAGCCGGGGCGAACGCGTGTCATGCTGCCCATCAACCACGGCGTGACGCCTGGTTGAATCAGCCGGTGACCGCGCAGCAGATTCCTGCCGCTGCGCAGGCGGCTCTGTGGACCCCGGAACAAGTCCGGGGTGACGGATAATGATTGGCGATGCGTCCCATTTTTCCCGTCATGCCGGACTTGTTCCGGCATCCACAGTGCGGCAGTTTCGGGCGTATGAGAGAGCGCGAACCTTGCGTCTATCTGCTCGCCAGCGGCTTCAACGGCGCACTCTATGTCGGCGTGACGTCGAACCTTATCGGCCGAATCATCCAGCATCGCGATGGAAACTTTGACGGGTTCACTAAGCGCTACGACATCAAGTATCTCATGTGGTTCGACATGATCGACACCATGGAGGCTGCGTTCGCCAGCGAGAAGCGGATGAAGAAATGGCCGCGCGACTGGAAGAAGAACCTGATCGAGCGCGACAATCCGCACTGGCGCGATCTGGCCGTCGACCTGGGGTTGCCGCCGCTGGCCTGAATGTGCGCCGCTACGGTGCATACTATCAAGCGTCACCCCGGACTTGTTCCGGGGTCCACTGCGCGGCTGGGAGCGAAGCAAGAGGCTCAGCGCGCAGGTCGTGCGGCTCTGTGGACCCCGGAACAAGTCCGGGGTGACGAAAATGGTAGTACCGCGAATCTCCAACAAATCGCGCGCGATTTCCCCTGCCACCTTTTCTGCGGCAGGGAATTTGGCAGGGAATTGCGATAAAATGTCGGATCCAACAGAGGCGGGGCGGATGCGTGTCATGCTGCCGGCATAAAATGGCCCGACGCGCGGTTGAATCAGCACGTCGCGGCGCAAGCGCCGCCGAGCGCCGCGCACGCGGCTCCGTGGACCCCGGAACAAGTCCGGGGTGACGGAAGATATTTGCGTTGCTGGTGAGACTA
>NZ_JAQGLG010000160.1 GCF_028292965.1 Sphingomonas bacterium
GACATCGACTGGCAGGGGGCGCAGCAGCTCCATCAGCTGGCCGGCGGCGACGTGGTACGCGTGTTCATCCTCCCGCCATCGATGGAGGAACTGCGCAGCCGGCTCGAGCGTCGCGCGACCGACAGCCAGGACGTGATCGACGCGCGCATGTCACGCGCCGCCAATGAGGTCAGCCACTGGGACGGCTATGATTATGTGCTGGTCAACGACGATGTCGAACAGTGCTTCCAGTGCGTGAAGACGATCTTGGCGGCCGAACGCCTCAAGCGTTCGCGCCAGACCGGGATCATCGGGTTCATCCGCAAGCTGCTGCGGTAGCGAGCCCGCCACCGCAGCGCGCTGGCTCAGGTAAGATCGGCCAGGAGTTCGCCGAGCTTGTCGAAGCTCTGGCTCCAGCCTTCCTTCATGCCGGAAAGTGCCGGCAGTATCTCGGCGCTGACCTTGCGGACGGTGACGGTCAGCGTCAGCACCGTCTTGCCGTCCTCCTCAGCGAAGTTCAGTTCGTTGAGATTGTCGATCTTCCATTCGCCGTCCTCGCCCTGATAGGCCTGCGACGAGAAGACGAGACGATCGGGCGGAGATAGCTCGATGAATTCGCCGCCCATCGGGTTGGTGCCATAAGGCTCTGGCCCCGCCATATGGATCATGATCTCCCCGCCCGGGCGGGCATCCAGTTCGCAGACAGGGGCAGTGAAGCCGCGCGGGCCCCACCAACGGGCCATATGCTCGGTCTGGGTGAAGCAATCGAAGACGAGCTGGCGGGGCGCGTCGAAGCTGCGCACGAGTGTCATCTGATAGCCGGGGAAAAATTGTTCGGTCATTTCCTGTCTCCCTTGGACTGAAGTTCACTGAGATATGCGTCGAGGCTGTCGAGCTTTGCATCCCACAACCGGCGATAATCGGCCAGCCAGTCGCTCGCCGCCTTCAGTGCGCTGGTCTCGATCCGCGCCGGACGCTGCTGGGCGGTACGGCTGCGCGAGATCAGGCCGGCGCGTTCGAGCACTTTGAGATGTTTGGAGATGGCTGGCCCACTCATCGCGAACGGGGCGGCGAGTTCACCGACCGGTGCCTCGCCCAATGCCAACCGCGCGAGGATGGCGCGGCGGGTGGGATCGGCCAAGGCCGCGAAGGTGCTGCTGATCGGGTCGAGCTGGGGTGTCATTATTTAACCTATCAGTTTGATAGCCGATTGGTTAAATAATGATCGCAACACTGTCAAGCGTGGCGCGATGTGCCGGAATCGGGATTATCGGAGGAGAGTGAGAAAGCGCACTGCCGCGTTGAAATCGCGTTGGCGTTCTTCATAGGCGGCGAGAGCGAGCGGATCGCGACCCCACAATTCCGCCTGCCAGTCCTCGTCGATATGTGCCGCTGTCCACAGCCTTGCCGCATCGGTAGCGCCTTCGATCAGCGCCAATGCGCCGACCAACGTGCCGGTGATCGTCACGATCGGGGCCAGTGGGGCGAGTTCGAAGGCAGATCTTGCAGCCACCGCTTCACCGAGTCGCGCCAGCGTCGCGGGTGGCTGCGGCTGGTGCATGATTCCGGCCGTAACGACGAAATGGACGTCGTAGCGGGTGCGTGCCCACTCCAGCAGTGGATCCCAGGCGGCGGCCTGGCGCTCGATCAACGGTTCGGGCGCTTCGGCGCGATAGCAGAGCATATCGCTCTCGCCCCATGCGGCAAGGCCCGCGGCGAAGGTCGCCGGATCGGGGGCGATCCGCTCGATCGCGGTGTTGGCGAGGCCCGTGAGCGGCATCCTGCGGGGATCGATCTTGCCCTTGACGGCGCGCCATTCCCCGGCGACGGCGTCGGCCAGCGCGTCGGTAGGCAGGACCAGCGCCAGCCGTCCCGGCGTGCGCACCGGGCGACCGTCGAGGGCGATGCCGTGCTCGGCGGTGATCGTTACGTCTTTCCAGAAACGTTTCACTGTTCGGGGGGTGTCCGCCAGCGATGGGCCAAAGCGCGGGGCACGGTCGCGACCATGTACAGCGCGGCGAGCACGATCGCCACGCCGAGCGCCTTGGTCGGCCAGTCCTGCGCCCGCGCCAGCAGCAGGACGCCGAGGACCGCGCCGAGCGACGCGACGATCCGTGTCGTGGCGATGATCAGATAGCGGTTGCGGGCGGTGGCGTCCGGATTGGTCATAGCATCTCCATATGCCGCGGCAGGTCGGCGACCGTCGCGGCGATCGCGTGCGCGCCGGCGGCGGTCAGTTCGTCAGTCGGGTGATAGCCCCAGGCGACGCCGAGCGCGGCGGTGCCCGCGGCGCGCGCCATCATCATGTCGTAGCTGGTGTCGCCGATCATCACCGTGGTTTCGGGCGTGGCGTCGGCCTCGGCCATGGCCGCCATGATCATCGACGGATCGGGCTTGGATGGGTGACGGTCGGCAGTCTGCAGCGTGACGAAACGCGTGGCGATGCCGTGATGGCCCAGCACATGAGCGAGGCCGCGATCGGACTTGCCCGTGGCGACGCCGAACACCCAGCCAGCCTCAGCGAGGGCGTCGAGCGCCGGGATCATGCCTTCGAACAGCGGCTCGTCGGCAAAGGCGCCCGAGGTCCGCAAGCGGAAGAATGCCGCTTTATAATCGGCGGCCATGCGGTGGTGGAAGGGTGCGTCCGCATCCGGCAGCAGCGTAGCCATCACCTCGAACAGGCTCAGGCCGACGACGCGGCGGATCGCCTCGCGCGACGGGGCAACGAGGTCTGCACCGGCAAAGGTCGCTTCCATCGCGCCGCAGATATTGGCCTGGCTGTCGACCAGCGTGCCGTCGCAATCGAACAAGGCGAGACGGTTCACCGCGTCGCCTCGGTCGCGGCGGCAAGGTCAGGGTTGCCGGTATCGCGCAGCCCGGCGATCACGCCGGCGACTTCGGCGTCATTCTTGTTCTGGCTGAGCTTGGTCGTGCCGCGCATCGCGTCGATCGTCACTTCGAAGCCGGTGATTGCGCCGAGCATCGCGCGGAAGCGCTCTTCGGGCATTTTGTCACGTGTCCACGGCCTGTCGGGCGCAACGCGCGGTTCGTGGAGGGACGCGAGGATATCCAGTTGATTTATAAGGCTCTCTTCGTCCAGCAGGCGGGCGGTTCCGTCGATTTCGGCACTGACATAATTCCAGGTCGGCACGCTGCCCGCCGGTTCGATATACCAGTTGGGTGTGATGTAGCCGTCCGGCCCGGCGATGCTCAGCAGCACGCGTGCGCCATCGAGATGCGGCGTCATGCGGTTGCCCCGCGAGACATGGAAACGCACCGCGCCGGTGCCGTTCGCGACGATCGGCGCGTGCACCACCATCATGCCCTCGGGCGTGTCGGCGAAGATATGCGCGAAGCCGCGCGCGACCGCCCAGTCGAGGATCGCGGCATCGCTGTCGAACCGGAAGGCGCGATTGGGATGCATCGGTGACTAGCGCTTTGGCTTGGGCGCGGCTTCGCGTTCGCCGCGACCGCGCCGTTCGCCGCGCCGCGCCTTGCGCACGCCCTTGGCGTGCTGCCTGGCCTGCTGCTTCTTCACCTCGCGGCTCGGCGGCGGCGGTTTGTCGAGTGGCATGTTGTTGCCGAGCATCTCCTCGAAGCCAAGCTGCCTGAGGCTGTCGGCAAAGTGGGTCGGCAGTTCGGCGGTGACGTCGATCGGCCCGTCATCGGGATGGTCGATGCGCAAGCGCCGTGCATGGAGGTGCATCTTGCGACTGATCCCGCCGGTCAGGAACGCCGCCTGGCCGCCATATTTGCCGTCGCCGACGATCGGATGGCCGATCGCCGCCATATGCACGCGCAACTGATGGGTACGGCCGGTGAACGGGCGCAGCTCGACCCAAGCGGTCTGGTTGCCGGCGCGCTCGATCACGCGGTAGCGGGTGCGCGCGGTCTGCCCTTCGGCCTCATCGACATGCATCTTCTCGCCGCCGCTGCCGGGCTGTTTGGCGATCGGCAGCTCGACCATGCCGTCCTCGATCGACGGCACGCCGACGATCAGCGCCCAATAGACCTTCTCGGCACTGCGCGACGAAAAGGCCTTGGCGAAATAGCCGGCCGCGCGCGCCGTGCGGGCGACCAGCAGCACGCCCGACGTATCCTTGTCGAGGCGGTGGACCAGCTTGGGCCGGCTCTCGCCGTCGAAGGTCAGGCCGTCGAGCAAGCCATCGACATGCTCGGTGGTCTTGGTGCCGCCCTGCGTCGCGAGGCCCGGCGGCTTGTTGATGACGATCGCCTGCTTGTCGCGATGGATCACCAGGTCACGGATGAAATCGGTCTGCTCGCCGCTGAGCGGGTCGCGCTCGCGCTTCTTCGGGCCCACAGGGGCGCCCGTCACGACATCGACGCGCACCGGCTCGGCCGGAGGCACACGGATGATCTGTCCGGCGGCGATGCGGTCGCCCGGCGTGGCGCGCGCGCCATCGACGCGCAGCTGGCCGGTGCGCGCCCATTTTGCGACCGTGGTGAAGCTGGTTTCGGGCAAATGCCGCTTGAACCAGCGATCGAGCCTGATGCCCTCGTCGTCATAGCCGACGTTGAACTGGCGGACGTCGGTTTCGCTCATCTTGCCGCTCATGCCGCCACCCTTACCAGGGCGAGGCCGGCAAACAGTGCCGCGACCGAGCCGATCACCGAAATCAGAATATAGCCCATCGCGGTCGCCGGATCGCCGCGCTGAAGCATGTTGACCACATCGAGCGAGAAGCTGGAAAAGGTCGTGTAGCCGCCGAGCACGCCGACTCCGAGCAGCAGGCGCCAGTTATCGCCCGGCACCGACAGGCGCGCGAGGATACCGACGAGCAGGCCCATGACGAGGCCGCCGACGAGATTTACCGTCAGTGTGCCGAAGGGATAGCCCGGGCCGCACAGCCTGAGCATCGCGACACCGGTCAGGTATCGCGCGCCGGAGCCGAAGGCGCCGCCGAGCATGACGAGAAACAAGGAGAACATTGCGCCCCGTTAGCGCGGAAGCCCTCTCGCGTCACCCCATGGCGGCCCCGAGCCCTTTCCCGGCGAAGGCCGGGACCCAGTTGGGCCTCGGTCTCCGCCGGGAAGGAGTAGGGGTTACGCTGCCCGCTGAAGGCCCGTCGCGTCGTCCAGGGCTGCGCCGCGCACGGCCGCCGGGCGGGCCGTGCAGCGTGCGACATAGGCGTCGAGTGTTGCGCTCTCCGGGAAGACGCGTCGCGCGAAATTGATCGCGCTGGCGACCAGCAGGTCGACGCCCGAGAAGGTCTCACCCATCATATAGGGGCCGCGGGCCAGGGCGCTTTCGACACGGCGGACGACGGCGTCATAGCCGCGCTGCTTGAGGGGCGAGGTCGCCAACTCATCGCCCATGGCGGCGAACATCGCCGGCTCCATGGCCGCGGCATACCAGGCGACCCAGGTGAGATAATTGCCGCGGCCGGGCTGGCCGACGACGGGGCCGAGGCCTGCTTCGGGAAAGGTGTCGATCAGATACAGCACGATGCCGACCGATTCCGCGACGTGCTCGTTGCCATGCACGATGGCGGGTACCTGCTTGTCGGGGTGCGGGTTTGCCGGGTCGCCGGCACCGGTGCCGGTCATCGGGCGGAAGATCGATACCTGCTCGATCTGGTAGGGAGTGCCCAGTTCCTCCAGCAGCCAGATCATGCGTGAGGAACGTGACTGGGGGGCGTGGTACAATGTGATCATCGGAAGTCTCCTGCGATGGCGACGGCACCAGGAAGGCGCCAGGCGATAAGACGGCTTGTAGGGAAGGGCTGCTGACAGCATGATGTCAGCAGTGAGGACATCATGCGCCGGGCCGACAGACTTTTTCAGATCATCCAGATTTTCCGGCGCTCGTCGCGCCCGATCACGGCCGACGCGGTGGCGCTTGAGCTCGAGGTTTCGAAGCGCACGGTCTATCGCGACATCGCCGATCTGATCGGGCAGCACGTGCCGATCCGCGGCGAGGCCGGGCTGGGTTATGTGCTGGATGGCCATTTCGACATGCCGCCGCTGATGCTGACCGCGGACGAGATCGAGGCGGCGGTGCTCGGCGCGCAATGGGTCGTCGGGCGGGGCGACCCGGTATTGGCGAGCGCGGCGCGGGATCTGATCGCCAAGATCACCAGCGTGGTCCCCGAGCGTCTCCGGCCGTTCTTTGCCCAACCGGCGACCGGCACGCGACCCGGCAACATCGCGGCGGACGGCATCGATATCGCCCGCACACGGTCGTGGATTCACACCGGGCGCAAGATCCGCATCAGCTATCGCGACGAGCGCGGCGAGACGAGCGAGCGTACGATCTGGCCGGTGGTCGTCGGTTATTTCGACGCCGTGCGCATGCTGGCGGCGTGGTGCGAGCTACGGCAGGATTTTCGTCACTTCCGCACAGACCGGGTGGCGACGGCGGAATTCCGCGACGAACGCCATGGTTGCCGACCCGGTGAGCTACGTGGCCGGTGGAACCGCTACATGGCGATCAAGCACGGTCGCGCGCCCCGGTCCTAGTGCCCGTTATTGGCGATCAGGTCGACATCGGTGCCGCCGTCGCCGCGGCTGGTCAGGAACAGCGCAAAGGCGCCGCCATCCTGGTTGCGCGTGCCGCCGAGCACATGCTGGCCGCCATCGGCCTGTTGCTCGGCGGAATAGCCGGCATTGGTGGCGCGGGTGTAATACCAGTCCATCACCTGTTGCAGCGAGGCGCCGGTCGAGAAGCTGACCGCGCGGAGGGCGCAGGCGTCGCCTTGGGAACCCGCCGCTTCCGATACGCGCGCGTCGGGATAGAGCGGCAAGTCAGTCGGCAGTCGATCGGCCCAGCCGGCGGAGTAACGCATCGTCCCGGCGCAGGAGGCAGTGCGCCGGTCGCGCTGGCGCGAAGCGAGGGCACCCAAGGTCAGCGACGCTTTGGCGGCGTCGCATTGCGGGCAACCGCCGGCGCTGGGCGCAGGTGTGGATTTGACCGCCTGGCTGGTCGCCTGGCCGGTGGTCGCGGCGGCGCCGGCCGGTGCCGCAGCAATGCCGTCGGGCGGCACGGCGCCGGACAGCGGCTGGGCTGGCGGGCGTACCGCGTCGTTATTGGCTTTGCGGGCGAGCGAGGGGTCGACCATGATCTGATCCTGCAGCGCGCTCATCATCGCCGGGTCGTGGGTGTTGGCGTTGCCCGCCTCGATCAGCTCGTTGTCGAGCGAGTCGAGGTTGCGATCGTCCTTGTCGCGCTGACCACAGGCGACCAGCGCCAGCGGCAGGACGAGGGCGAAAAGGCCCGGGAATCGCGTGCGAACCATTCAAAACGCTCCAGATACGTGAGCGCGTCATGCACCGCAGGCGGTTAAGGAAGCGTTGGTTGTGTATTATGTTTGCAAAACACCTTGCGCAAAAGCGCGTGTCACGCCATCTTGTTGAGCATGAACATCATCTCGATCATCGTCGGCGTCATCGTCCTGTTGTTCGCGCTCATCGGGTTCATCCCGCTGCTCGGCGCGCTCAACTGGCTGCTCATTCCGATGGCCCTTGTCGGTGCCGCGATCGGTGCGCTGTCGTCGCACAAATCGGGCCGCAACCTCAATCTGCTGCTGGTCGCGTTCTGCACGATCCGGCTGATCATCGGGCACGGCATTCTCTGATCCGTGCGCGCCCGCGGGCGCGGTCGTTCAGCCGTTGAGACGGTGGGTCAGCGTGATCTCTGCCTTGAGGAGTTTCGACACCGGGCAATTGGCCTTCGCATCGGCGGCGATTCGCGCGAATTCGTCCGGGTCTATGCCTTGGACGGTCGCGCTGAGATCGAGGTCGGAGCGGGTGATGGTGAAGCCGTCACCATCCTTGTCGAGCGTGACCGTGGCCGTGGTTTCCAGCGAGCCGTCACTGAACCCCGCTTTGGCCAGCGCGAAACTCAACGCCATGGTGAAGCAACTGGCGTGCGCTGCGGCGATCAATTCTTCCGGGTTAGTGCCGGGGCCGTCTTCGAAACGGCTGCCGAAACCGTAGCGCTGGTTGGCCAGCACGCCCGACTGGGTCGAGACCTGGCCCTGACCGTCCTTGCCGAACCCGTCATAACGGGCCGATCCGCTGCGTGTCGTCATGTCGCTTGCTCCTCATAGCGAAAGGGCGCGGGATGAACCGCGCCCTTTCATATCATATCGGCTACCGATCTAGCGGTAGTAGCAACGCTTGTTCGCGGTCATCGTGCGGTCGATCGCACGACCGGCAAAGGCGCCGCCGACGCCACCGGCGATCGTGCCGAGCGCACCATGGCCGAGGATCGAATTGCCGACTAGGGCGCCCCCAACGCCACCTGCGACGAGCCCGGCGGTGCCGCTCGAATGACGGCACACCTTGGTGCGATGATAGCTGCGGCCGCTGTAATAATGCTTCTTGGCATCGGCGCTGGTCGGAATGGTCACGGCCGGAATGGCCAGTGAAACGGCGCTGAGCGCCATGATCAATTTACGCATGTGGATTCTCCCTTGTCCGTGAACCGGTGAGATGCAGAACGCGGCATGACGACGGTTCGTTGCATGAACAGGAAAAAACGTTTCGTTCATGTCACGTCTTGGTTTGCGGCAAGCTGCGCCGCAGCGCACAATTCGCTCCACGATATCCACATTATCCACAGGCTGCGGATGCGCTTTGGCCATTGGCACGACTCGGATTCGATGACACCTTCATGACTGTAAGCGGATGACGACGAAGCGGGAAACCGCAGAGAGATCAGAAGCTTATGTCGAAGAAGAGACGAGGACCGCAAGGTTCGGCGCGCTTCGGAAGACAGGTTCACAGGTTGCTGATGGCCGAGACGTGCGGACGCGCAAGCGTCGGCGTAACGGAAGCAGGAACGGTGGACCGAAACGTCCCTCCACGTCCCCGCGATCGGGGAAGGACGTAGGCCGTGACGGCCGGATGCGCGACGCTCATCACCGGGCGGAAGGCGGTTCGACATGTAGTGGCCGAGGCGAAGCGGAAAGGACTTCGGTCCGGAACGCCGAGCTGGCCATCGAGGCCGTGGCGCTGAGGCTCGCAAGAGTATCGCGCCCGGCCCCGGTGACCGAAACGCAAAGCCTTAGCGTCGTTCGCGGCGCGAGGTGGAGCGGCCGCCGAAACCAGACGGCGCGGTTCGCTTTCTTCGGAAAGTCGGATGAGCGGGTCGAAGTCCGGCGACAGGGGGTCGGCAGCAATGCCGGCCCCCATTTTCGTTTGGGGCACTTCTTTCGCTTTGGCCGACATATTTGTGTTCCTGCGAACGCAGGAACCCAGAGCCACAAGCGTGACGCCCTGTAACCCTGGGCTCCTGCGTTCGCAGGAGAACTGCTAGTGGTTATTCTACGCTGCGGCCAGAAGCTGGCGCGCGCGGGCGCAGTCCGCATCCATCTGCGTGGTGAGCGCCTTGAGCGTGTCGAACTTCGCCTCGGGGCGGAGATAGTCGACCAGTTCGACCCCGATGCACTGGCCGTACAGGTCGCCCGAAAAATCGAAGAAATAAGGTTCGAGTAGTTCCACGGGCGGATCGAAGCTCGGCCTGATGCCGAGATTGGCCGCGCCGTCGAGCAGTTGGCCATCGGGCAGCCGCCCGCGCACGGCGTAGATGCCGTAAGCGGGGCGCAGATAATTGCCGAGATCGATATTGGCGGTGGGAAAGCCGATCGTCCGGCCCAGCTTTGCGCCGTGCGTCACCACACCCTCGATCGCCCAGGGTCGCGTCAGCAGGCGCGCCGCCTCGCGCGGCTTGCCCGTGGCGAGCATGTCGCGGATGCGGCTGGACGAGACAGTGCGGCCGTCGAGCGAGACCGGGCCGACCGTCTCGACGGTGAAGCCGTGGCGGCGACCGAGTTCGATCAGGACCGCGACGTTGCCGGCCTTGGCCTTGCCGAAGGTGAAATCCTCACCTGTCACGACACCACCGACCTGCGCCATCGCAACGAGGCGGGCGACGAATTCCTCGGCGGTGAGTGCGGCCAGCGCCGCGTCGAAGTGGAACACCATCATCGCATCGGCACCGGCCGCGCCGAACAACCGCTCGCGTTGGTCGAGCGTGGTCAGGCGGAAGGGGGGAGCGTCGGGGCGGAACAGCCGCACCGGATGCGGATCGAAGGTCGCGACGATCGCCGGCCGTCCCGCGGCCCGCGCTGCGGCGATGGCACGGCCGACCACGGCCTGGTGACCGAGGTGAAACCCGTCGAAATTCCCCAGCGCGACGATGCCACCGAAGAGATGCGGTGGCAGCGCCGAGCCGCCGTCAAGCCGCTCCATGGGCGCGGGCTATAGGGGGGGTGAGGGGAGGGCGCAAAGGGGTTATGCGTCGTCACGCGCGGCCAACTGTCTTTCCCACCCCGGCGCAGGCTGGGCCCAGTTGGAAAGGTGGAAGTAACGGAGCGCGACACTCCGTTCGCGATCGTCCCACAACTGGGTCCCGGCGTTCGCCGGGGTGGAGCCTCATAAAACGGGGAGGAACTCAGGCCGCCAGATCGTAGGGCTTGATGTCGCCGCTGAGATAAAGGTTGCGCGCCTTGGCGCGGCTGAGCTTGCCCGAGCTGGTGCGCGGCAGGGTGCGGGGCGGGATCAGCTCGACGACGCAGTTCATGCCGGTGACCGAACGGACGCGCTCGCGAATCTCGTCGCGCAGGCGCAGGCGCTCGGCCTCGTCGGAACTGCGGCATTGCACCAGCACCGCCGGCGTCTCTTCGCCGCCGGGTGTGGTGATGGCGAAGGCGGCGATGTCGCCGGCCTTGAAGCCGGGCAACTGCTCGACCGCCCATTCGATGTCCTGCGGCCAGTGGTTGCGGCCGTTGATGATGATCATGTCCTTGGCGCGGCCGACGATGTAGACATAGCCGTCGCTGAGATAACCCATGTCGCCGGTGTCGAGCCAGCCATCGGCCATGCAGGCGGCGGTCGCTTCCGGATCGCGGAAATAACCGACCATCAGCGACGGGCCGGTGCACCAGATCTTGCCGATCGCGCGCTCGGGCAGCGGCGTGCCGTCTTCCTCGCGCACTTCGATGCGCATGTCGCGCGCCGGCTTGCCGCAATTGACGATGGCGCGGAAACGCTGCGGCCGGTCCTGGCCGTGCGCCACGCCGGAGAGCTGTGTTTCCTCGACCAGCTCGACGCGGATGCCTTCGCCGGGCGGCATGATCGATACCGCCAGCGTCGCCTCGGCAAGGCCGTAACTGGGCAGGAACGACGAGGCCTTGAAGCCAGCATCGGCAAAGGCGTCGACGAAGGCCTGCATCACGTCGGGGCGGATCATGTCGGCGCCATTGCCCGCCACACGCCAGCGCGACAGGTCGAAACGATCCGACACATGGCTCAGCGTGCCGATGCGGCGCGAGCAGATGTCGTAACCGAAGGTCGGCGAGTAGGAGAGGGTGGTCCCCTTGTTGCGGCTGATCAGATCTAGCCAGGCGAGCGGGCGGCGGGCGAAATCCTCGGTCTTGAGGTAATCGGCCGAGACCTGGTTGGCGACCGGCGACAGGAAGCAGCCGACCAGCCCCATGTCGTGATACCAGGGCAACCACGAGACGCAGCGGTCGCTGCCCTGAAGCTCCATATTGTGGCTGTGCGCCGCGAGGTTGTTGAGCAGCGCGTGATGCGTGATCGCGACGCCGTGCGGGAAGCGCGTCGAGCCGCTGGAATATTGCAGATAGGCGATCGCCTGGCCGTCTGCCTCGGGCAGGGTCGCCTCGGGAGCCGGGCGACCGGCGAATTCGGACCAGTCGATGCCCTCGGCACCGACGAGCCTAGCCGCCTCGCCGGCCATCTGGGCCAGTTCGGGAGGATAGATCAGCATGGTCGGGTCGCAACTGGCGAGCTGCACGCGGAGCTGTTCGATATAGGAATCGCGCCCGCCGAACGATGTCGGCAAGGGCAGCGGCACCGGCCAGCCCCCGGCATAGATCACACCGAAGAACAGCGCGGCGAAATCCGGGCTGGTCTCGGCGATCAGCGCGATGCGGTCTTCGGGCTTGACGCCGGCCGCGATCAGGCGGCGCGCCATGGCCAGCGCATCGTGACGCAGCTCGGCATAGCGATAGGGCCTGGTCAGCGTGCCGCGCGCGTCGTGGAAGTTGAGACCGCGCGCGCCTTGAGCGGCGTAATCCAGGGCCTCGCCGAGGGTTGTGAAGTCCGCCAGGCGGCGCGACAACACATCTTCGGTCGGCGTCGGGAGAAGAACCGGCTTTTCCGCCAGCTTTCCTCCGGAGTCCGCTACGTCGATCGTCATAATATCTTAGCGCCCTTGCCTGCGGCTCTCATCCGGGCCGCTTCTTGTGAAGCGTGCACCACTGACGTCACCAAGCGTTCAAAATCGGTTCCGACTGTGGCACAATGATGGCGCTATGTCGCTGGATGGGATGCGTTCTCGTCGCGCTGAACGCGCCCGGCGGCCGATACCGCCGCTGGATTCGGCTGCCCTGGAGCGGTTGGCGCTGCGTTATGTCGAGCGATTCTCCACCACCCGCGCCAAACTGGCGGACTATCTGCGGCGCAAGATTCGCGAGCGCGGCTGGGACGGGCCGGTGGCCGATCCGGCGGCGATCGCGGCACATCTCGCCGAGCTCGGCTATATCGACGATCGCGCGTTCGGCGAGGCGCGGGCGCGGGCGATGGGGCGGCGCGGTCTCGGCAAGCGCCGCGTCGACGGGGCGCTGCGCCAGGCCGGAATCGAGGAAAGCGACGCCGAGGCGCTGGCGCCGGCGATTGTCGACCTGGCCGTGACGTCGGCGCTGACCTTTGCGCGCAGGAAGCGCATCGGTCCGTTCGCGAGCGCGGTCGCCGATCGCCCGCTACGCGAGAAGCAACTGGGGGCGATGGTCCGCGCTGGCCATGACTTCGGCTTGGCGCGGCGCATTGTCGCGATGGCGCCGGACGACGATGTTTCGGTGCTGGACGAGGCCTGATTCACCCGCTTTCGCCCGCCCCGATTTCCGTGTTACACGGCGCCACGGGGGCTTGTCGTATGCGTAACGAACCGCAGATCGCGCCGGTGGCGGGGCTGGACTGGAGCGATGTCGAAGACGACGCGCCGGCCGGCGAGGCCGGGCTGTTGGTGTCGGGCACACTCAAATGGTTCGACGTCACCCGCGGCTTCGGTTTCCTCGTCGCGGACCAGGCCGGGATCGGCGATATCCTGATCCATTTCTCCGTGCTGCAGGACCATGGCCGACGTAGCCTGCCCGAGGGCGCGCGTGTCGAGTGTCGCGCGGTGCGGCGCGATCGCGGCCTGCAGGCGAGCGAGATATTGTCGATCGATCTCGGCAATGTCGTCGAGCCGCCGTTGCGGGTGCGCGGTGGCGACCGGGTCGACCCGGCCAGCCTGATCGACTCGGCGGGGCCGTTCGAGGCGGTGACGGTCAAGTGGTTCAACCGGTTGAAGGGATATGGCTTTCTGGTGCGCGACGCAGATTCGGCCGACATTTTCGTGCATATGGAAACGCTGCGCCGCGGCGGGCTGGGCGAGGTAGAGCCCGATCAGCCGCTCCAGGCGCGAATCGTCGAGGGGCACAAGGGTCCGCTGGCCGTGGTGGTCGAGCCTTGCGCGTGACCCGCTTCCTCGGGCAAGCGGGCTTCCAGCAGCGATAACAAGGCGATGGGACGGGCCTCGGGACTCGCGACGATGGAAGGTCAGGAATGAAGCGACTTATCGGGGCCGTGGTGGTGATCGCGGTGGCGGGGTGGTGGTGGTGGAAGCCATCGGACGATGGCCGGATCCCCGTTTATGGCGTCGCCATTGCGGCAACCTATCCACATGATCAGGCGGCTTTCACCGAGGGTTTGTTCTTCCAGGATGGCTCGCTTTACGAAAGCACCGGCGAGGTCGGCGAATCCGGCTTCCGGCAGAGCGACGTCGCCACCGGCCGCGTGATCAGGAGCTATGACTTGCCGGCGCCCTATTTCGGCGAGGGCATCGTGCCGTGGAAGGACCGGCTCTATCAGCTGACCTGGAAGGACCAGAAGGGCTTCATCTACGGCCTCAAGGACTTCGCCTCGGTCGGTGACTTCTCCTATACCGGAGAGGGCTGGGGGGCGACGCACAATGATCACGCGATCATCATGAGCGACGGAACCTCCACTCTTCGTTTCCTCGATCCCGAGTCCCTGCAAACGCTGTCGACGCTGAAGGTGACCGCCGGCGGCTGCCCGGTGGCGAAGCTCAACGAACTCGAATGGGTCGATGGGCAGATCTACGCCAATATCTGGCAGACCAGTCTGATCGCCCGGATCGACCCGAAAACCGGTGCCGTCACCAGTTTTCTCGACATCAGCGCCCTTGGCCCCAAGGACCGAGGCCCCGACGATGTCGCCAACGGGATCGCCTATGACGCCGGCGCGAAGCGGCTGTTCGTCACGGGCAAGAGATGGCCACAGCTCTACCAGATCCGCGCGAACGAAACGCGCGTGACCTCCGATGCGGCGAATGCGCTGTCAGCGTGTGGCGCTAAGTCATGATGGCGGTTGATGCTCCGCAAGCGTCGGGCTAAGCGCGCCCTATGGGTATCAATCTCAATCCGTTCACCTGGTGGAACGGCGCCAGCCTCGGCACCATGATCGGCCTGATCGGCAAGAGCCGGGTCGGCGAGGACGCACTCGGTAATGTCTATTATCAGGGCGGGCGCGACACCAACGGCAATCCGCGCCGCTGGGTGATCTATAACGGCGCCAACGACGCCAGCCGCGTCGCGCCGGAATGGTTCAGCTGGCTGCACCATCAGGTCGACGATCTGCCCGATCGCTCGCTGCCCGCGCCGCGTGCGTGGCAGAAGCCGGCCGTGCCCAATCTGACCGGCACCAACCTCGCCTATCGCCCACCCGGCGCGCTCGAAAAGGGTGGCCACCGCGCCGCCGCGACCGGCGATTATGAAGCGTGGGCGCCCGACGCGTGAGCGATCCGCGCCGCTGGATGCTCGCGGCGGCAGCGTTCGCTTCGCTCGCCACTTCGGGCTGCGGTACGAAAACCCCGGCCGTCGATCCCAATGCCAAGGCGACACCGCACACCGCGCTCGATGACGATGCCGGGCCGGCCGACGTAACGACGGTCGACCTGCCGCGCGGCGCCGATCCGTCTTATGGCGCGACGCCGATGGCCAAGCGCGTCGCGGTGATCGGGCTGCTCAACAAGCGCAACGGCATCGCCCGCGAAGTGATGCTCAAGCCCGGCGAGGCGACCCGCGTCGGCGACGTGATCATCCGCCTCAGCGCCTGCGAGCAGACCGCGCCGTGGGAGCAGGAGCATTATACCGGTGCCTTCGTTCAGCTCGACGTGCAGCAGCTCGACAAGAGCTGGCACCGCGTCTTTTCGGGCTGGCTGTACAAGGAGCGCCCGGCGCTCAATGTCGTGCAGCACCCGATCTACGATGTGTGGACCAAGAGCTGCGCGATGACTTTCCCGGAAGGTGGTCCGGGCTCGGTTAGTGCCGGTTCATCCGAATCGGGTGCTGTGCCGCGATCGAGCGCGCGGAAATCGCCCGCGCCAACCCCGGCTGCGGTGACGCCGCCGGCCGCGCCGACCACATTGTCGACCGCGCCGGACAGCAATCCGAGATAATCGGCACGCGGAATTTCGATCGCGCCGAGCGAGGCGAGATGTTCCGTCATGAACTGGCAATCGAGCAGGGTGAAGCCGCCGACCCTCAGGCGGGCGACGAGCCAGGCGATCGCCACCTTCGAGGCATCGCGCGCGCGGCTGACCATGCTCTCGCCGAAGAACGCCCGGCCCAGCGCCAGGCCGTAAAGCCCGCCGACCAGCCGTTCGCCTTCCCACACCTCGATGGAATGCGCGAAACCCAGTCTGTGGAGCGTCGCAAAGACGCGCTCGATCTGCGGGTTGATCCAGGTGTCGGGCCGATCCTCGGCTGCCTCGGCGCACAGTGCGACGATGCGTTTGAATGCGGTGTCGGCGGTCACGCGGAAGCGATCCGACGCCACCGTTTTGCGCAGCGAGTGCGACAGATGGAAGCCGTCGAGTGGCATGATCGCGCGCGTCTTCGGTTCGACCCAATAGACGCTATCGGCGTCGCGCCCATCTGCCATCGGGAACACGCCGACGGCATAGGCGCCCAGCACCAGCTGTGGGTCGAGGGGTGTCACGATCGGGCGGTCCGGCGGTGCGGCGTTCATTGCGCCAGGCGTTTCTCGATCACCTGCCATAGCCGGGCGAAGGCCTGGCCGCCGGCAGATTTGCCGGCGAAACTGCCGACCGGTGCGCGCCGCGCGGCCATCGTCTCCAACACGCTGGCCATCGGGATCACCGGCCAGTCGGGGTGACGCGCCAGTGCCTCGGCGTGCAGCTTGCGGCGGCGATCGACCATCGAATGGACCGGCATCAGCTGCTTCTTGCCGAGATGCTTCGCGACCTCGGCAAAGGCGCGCTCGCTCAAGGGGGAGGGGATGACGGGCACGCCCACCAGATCGGCGGCGCGCATCACCTGGTCGCTGGTCTCGGTCCGGCCCGGCGGGCAGTCGAGCAACACGCGATCATATTTCTTGTGGATCGTCTCGATCAGTTTCTGCAGCCGCTTCTTCTTGTCGAGTTCGTGGAACAGCAGGTCGAGGCCGCGCAGCGACATGTCGGCACCGATCAGGTCGAGACGGTCGAAGGCGGTCGCGCGGACCAGTTTGCCCGGCTCGACATCCTTGGAGAAAATGGACTGGGCCTGCTCGCGTGCGTGGCCGTCGGACAACAGGAATGTACTCGCCGCCTGCGGATCGAGATCCCATAACAAGGTGCGCCGGGCCGACAGCGTCGCGGCCGCCCAGGCGAGATTGACGGCCAGGGTCGTCTTTCCCACCCCGCCCTTCAGGCTGTAGATCGCGATGGTCGACAAGATGCGGCTCCGTGATCGAGGGTCCAGACCCATCACTAATGAGGTCGAGATGGAGATGAAAAGGGTCGCTGGGAGAGAGGGCGCGCAGCCAGATACCGGAAGTATCTGGCAAGCGCCCGACCGCTCCAGCGGCCCTTTTCATCCCACCGCTGCGCGGCAGCCATGTTCGGGCGCCGTGGCGCGTCGGAACGCTTGAACTGGGGACGAGCCCCGTTCTTCGCGCTCCTCCTCCCACAGCATCCCGGACATGGCTGTCTCGATCCTCATTAGTGATGGGTCTGGACCCTTAGCTTTGCCATCGTGGCGAAGCAGTGTGACCGAGGCAAGGCGCGCGATCACGAAAAGGGCCGGCGGATCGCGCCGCCGGCCCTTTTGGGATTTGGGCCGATACCGCTCGGGCATCGACGGAAGAAGCCGAAGCTCAGGCTTTGCAGGCCTGTTCCGGCTTGCCGGGTGAGGTCAGGGTGATGCCGGCCGGGGTGCCGCTCAGCACATAGCCGTCGGCCTTGTAAGGGTCGCCGGCCTTCTCGGCCTTGAGCAGCACCGGCGTCACGGCGTCGCCGATCTTGACCGTGACCTGCTTGTTGTTGGCGTAGAAGTCGACCGTCGCCAGGCTCTGGTCCTTGCAGCGGAAGGTCTTGGTCGACGTGATCGCCGGCGGCAGCTCGACCGGCGCGCGATTGGCCAGCGCTGCCGCTTGGGGGTCGTCCGCGGTGGCGGTCACCGTTTCGGCTTTTTGTTGACAGGCCGAAAGCGCAAGCAGCGCGACGGCGGCGGCGGGGAGGAGGCGGTTAATCATAGCGCGATTTGCTTTGCGCACGCAGCACGGCCAGTCAATACCGTTGCGTACAAAGCGCTGCAAATCGGTGTGCGCTGCAACAAAAGCGTCATGACGCCGTCATCATTCGTGGAACTCATCGAGTTCTGGAATGCGCCCGAAGGCGATCTTGCTGCCGATGCGATCGATCCGCCCGCCATGCAGCGGCCCGAGGCTGACGGCGTGGCGCCCGAACTTGCGGTTGATACGGTCCATAGCGCGGCTCAGTGCGAGCGTGCGCGTCTCGCGCGCCAGCGGATCGTCGGGGTCGAGCAGGGCGAACAGGGAATCCTGTTCGCCGGCGACCGGCTCGATCTCGGCCAGGGTCACGCCGATCATGCGGATCTGGAAATCGCCCGGCCGCGCCCGGCCCGCCGCGACGAGGCGCGGGAAGAGTTTTTCGAGCGCCGCCAGCACCACGAAACTGTCCTGCGTCGACGGCAATCGCACCGAAGCGCGCCAGTTCGACTTGTCGTCCTCGAAACGGGCATGGAGGATCAGCAGGCGGCAGCGGTACGACTTGCGGCGCAACCGGCTCGCGGCCTTGAGCACCAGCCGCCGCGCGGTCAGCCGCACCGGCTCGACCCCGCGCTTGCCCGGGGACAGCACATGGCTGTGGCCGATGGTGCGGCTCTGCGTTGCCTTTTCGGGCAGGTCGATGCCGTGCAGCAGATACCAGAGCCGGTCGCCATTGGTGCCGCCCCAGGCGGTGCCGGCGTCGCGCGGCCGCCGCTCGCATAGCTGGCGGATGTCATTGACCCCGTCGCGGGCCAGCCGCCGTTCCATTTTGGCACCGATTCCGGCGATGTCGCGCAACTTCAGGTCGAACAACCGCTCGGGCAGCTGCTCGGCGTGGAGCACGATGAGGCCGTCTGGTTTCTGCATGTCGGAGGCAAGCTTGGCGAGCAGCCGGTTGGGCGCGATGCCAACCGATGAGGTCAGGCAGTCGCCTACCGCGGCGCGGATGCCGGCTTTGATCCGCCGCGCCAGCGCGGTCGCGGCGTCGACGGAGTTCTCATTGTCGAGCAGCTGACAGGCGACCTCGTCGATCGAGCACACCCTGGTCACGGGAATGTGCTTCCATATCTCGGCGACGATCGCGTCGTGGAATTCGACATATTTCTCGTGCCGCGCCGGCGTCACGATCAGCTCGCGACACAGTCGTTTCGCCTCCCAGACGGGTGTGCCGGTGCCGATACCGTAGCGCTTGGCCTCAACCGAGGCGGCAATCGCGACGGTGGTGTCGCTGCCGACCGGGGCGACGATCACCGGCTTGCCGCGCAAGGCCGGGTCGAGCTGCTGCTCGACGCTGGCGAAATAGCTGTTCAGGTCGAGAAACAGCCAGCGCAGCGGACGCGGCGGGAAGAGCGGCGACTCGGCCATTGATGGGAACATAACAGGAACTTCTGGCCGGTCTAGACAGTTGACGTGCGGTTATCTTCCGTTCGACAAGGGTGCATGGCTTCGCTTGCCCCCCAGCCGCCTTCTCCCACGCTCGCGCATGTCCGCGGCGTCGAGGATTATTGGCAGCGGCACACCGGGCGCGCGCCGCCACGGTGCGGCAACGAAATGGCCGATCGCCTGCTGCTCGATGCTCTCGGGCTGGGGATTGAACAGACCATGACCTATGTCATGCACCAGCGGCCCGATTACGCCAGTTTCGAGGCATGGGTGTTCGAGACGGTTGGCGTGCTCGATGCCGATCTGATCGAGCGTTACAATGCCTGGGTCGATGGCTCTCCGGCCCCGATCGCGACGCTTCACCGGCTCGCCGCGATCGATGCGATGCCTGCAGTACTGGATGCCGACGACCTCGCGCATTGGGACGAGCATGGCTATGTCGTGCTACGCGCCGCGATCAGCCGGTCCGCGGCGGCCGATCTCGAGGCTTTGCTGTGGCAGGTGGTCGATGCCCGGCCGGACGACCCCGACAGCTGGTACGGCGCGCGCACCAACGGGATCATGATCCAGCATTTCCAGCACCCGGCGCAGGACGTGGTGCGGCGTTCGGCCCGTGTCCACAAGGCGTTCGCCCAGCTCTGGGGCACCAGCGACCTGTGGTCGAGCACCGACCGTATGAGCTTCAACCCGCCGGAACGGCTGGGCAGGAAATTCCCCGGTCCGCATCTCCACTGGGATGTCAGCATCGCCCAGCCGATCGCATTGGGCACCCAGGGTATTCTTTACATGACCGACACCGCCGCCGATCAGGGCGCGTTGCAGCTGGTGCCGGGTTTCCAGCACCGCATCGCCGCGTGGCTCGACCAGTTGGGTGGTGCCGATCCGCGCCAGGTCGATCTCAGCGACCAGACCATCACCGTTCCCGCCAATGCCGGCGATCTGGTGATCTGGCGCTACGACCTGCCGCACGGCGCCAGCCCCAACCGCAGCGACCGGCCGCGCATGGCGCAATATGCCAACATGTACGCGCCCCACTGGGTCGACAATCCGGTGTGGCTGTGAGCGCCGGGCTCGCCCGCTATGGCGATTTCTGGCCGCATTACCTGCGCGAGCATGCCCGGCCCGCGACGCGTGCGATCCACTATGCCGGCACCGCGCTGACCTTCCTGTTCCTGGCGCTCGCGCTGCAACGTGGCGGCTGGTGGTGGGCGATGCTGCCGCTGGCCGGCTATGGTTTTGCCTGGGCCGCGCATTTCGCCGTCGAGCGCAACCGGCCGGCGACCTTCACCTATCCGCTCTGGTCGCTGGTCAGCGACTATCGCATGTTCCTTTTGTGGCTTACCGGGCGGCTCGCGCCTCATCTGCGCGCCGCCGGCGTAACCGGATCCGATGGAGAATGACATGAAACGCTTGTGGCTCGGCCTCGGCATCGCACTTGTGACGACGGCCTGTTCGAAACCCCAGACGGCGAGCGAGAACAGCGCCGAATCGATCCGCACCACCGCCATGGCCAATATCGTCGCGGCAATCCCGACCCCGACGCCCACCGCCACGCCCGAACCGGGCAATGCGGCGGCGCTTGAGGCGGGCAGCAATCTTTCGGACATGGTGTCCAACCTGCAATCGCAGGACTGACAGGTGGCAATGACGGCTTGTGCGGCAAGCAGCAGCGGTTGCTTGCCCCGTCGCGCGGCGCGGGCCATCTAGTGGCGATGACAGTGATTCCCGATACGCTGGCGTTGATCGGCAACACGCCGCTGGTTCGGCTCAAGGGCCCGAGCGAGGCGGCCGGTGCCGAGATCTACGGCAAATGCGAATTCGCCAACCCCGGGGCTTCGGTCAAGGATCGCGCCGCGCTGTTCATCGTCGAGGATGCCGAGGAGCGCGGGCTGCTGGCGCCCGGCGGCACGATCGTCGAGGGCACGGCCGGCAACACGGGCATCGGTCTTGCGCTGGTCGGCAATGCCAAGGGCTACAAGACGATAATCGTCATGCCCGAGACGCAAAGCCGCGAGAAGATGGATACGTTGCGCGCGCTCGGTGCCGAACTGGTGCTGGTGCCGGCGGCACCTTACGCCAATTGCGCGCATTTCGTGCACACCTCGCGCCGCATCGCGGAGGAGACGCCGGGCGCGATCTGGGCCAACCAGTTCGACAATGTCGCCAATCGCCGCGCGCATATCGTCGGTACCGCTGAGGAAATCTGGGCCCAGATGGACGGGCGGATTGACGGTTTCACCTGCGCCGTTGGTACCGGCGGCACGCTGGCCGGGGTCGGACTCGGGCTCAAGGCCAAGGACGAGAAGGTCACCATTGCGCTGAGCGATCCGCACGGTGCGGCGCTGTACGATTATTATGCCTGTGGCGAACTCAACGCCGAGGGCAGTTCGGTTGCCGAAGGGATCGGGCAGGGGCGCATCACCGCCAATCTCGAAGGCGCGCCGATCGATACGCAATTCCGCATTTCCGACGAGGAGGGGCTGTTATGGGTCCGCCGTCTGCTCGCCGAGGAGGGACTGTGCCTCGGCCTGTCGTCGGGCATCAATGTCGCCGGTGCGATCCTGCTGGCCCGCCAACTCGGCCCCGGTTCGCGTGTCGCGACGATCCTGTGCGACACCGGTTTTCGCTACCTTTCGACGCTCTACAATCGCGCCTGGCTCGAGCAGAAAGGTCTCACCGTCCCGCCCTGGCTGATGCGCGATTAGGCGTCGGCAAGGCGTGCCATCGACAAGACCGTTGGCATACGTTACATTTCTGCCACAGTGACGATGATGATCGGACAGGATCAAGGCCAGACGTCGCAGCGCGTGAAGGTGGGCATGATTGGCCTTGCCGCCGTGCTGCTGCTGATCGGCTTTGCCGCGGCGGTGTTCAGCACCGCGAGCCGCGAGCGCCCGATGGCCGTGGCCGGCGGGGTGCGATCCGACGTCGTCGCCAATCTCGTTTCCGGCAATCAGAGCGCGCCTGGCGCCAGCGCGACCAGCGAACCGCTCGCCGATCTCGGTCTCACCCCCAGCGCGGTGAATGATCCGGCGACCAACGCCAACGCTCCCAAGCCGGCGCACGCACCGCGCTGAGGGTGCCGCAGCCGAGAGAATCGGCAGCGGGGATTTTCGGGGAAAACACGGGGCGAAGGGCGATTCGCCCGGGATTCCAGGGGATTTACGACCATCGAGATCGAACAGACTGGGAACAGGCTGAAATGACGACGAAAAAAGCGACGGGAATCTAAATAAATAGACTTCTGTCCCCGCAAATCCCGGTTAATCCCCTTGTAACCCCGACTGTCCCGCGCTACGCCCGGAGATATTGAGGGGCAGACTCATTCGCCTGCGTGAAAGCAGTCCCTGAAGGTGGCGTTGGCCGCTTTCGGGAGCGGAGAAGGTGTGCCCGGTGCCAACGGGGTAAACGGGGTGAGCAGGGGCATTTACAAGGGAGCGGCGTTGCAGCTTGTCGATGACAAGCTCCGCGTTGCCATCCCTGCCTCGCTCCGCAACACCATCATCAGCAACTCGCCCGAGGGCGACATGCGCGTCACCATCGCGGTGCACCCGCAGGGCGATTGCCTGGTCGGCTACGATCTTCCCTGGGGACTGACGCTCAACGAGCGGGCCAATGACCGCGACGCCCAGCACGCGGACGAAAACGGCGAGATCGATTACGATTACAAGCGCCGCGTCGCCAATGGCGAGGATCTGCCGTTCGACCCCAGCGGCCGCTTCATCATGCACGGCTTCCACAAGAAGAAGGCGAAGATCGGCAAGCTGGCCTTCTTCTATGGCCAGTGGGACCATTTCGAGATCTGGGACCCGGCGACGCTGCTCGCGAAGCAGGCGTCGGGCACGATGCGCGACAACCTCGAATATCTGCTCGAGGAAAAGGGGATCGTGCTGTGAGCGATCCCGTCACCCAATCCCATATTCCCGTGTTGCTCGACGAAGTCATCGACGCGCTCGCCGCCTGCCCTGGCGAACGTCATGTCGATGCGACCTTCGGCGCCGGGGGCTATACGCGGGCGCTGCTCTCCCTTGGCGCCCGCGTATTCGCGTTTGATCGCGACCCTGACGCGATCATGGGCGGGAAGGCGCTGGCAGGGGAGAGCGACGGCAAGCTGACGCTCGTGCCAGCGCCTTTCTCGGCGATGGAGAGCGAACTCGCCGCGCGCGACGCGCTGCCGGTCGAGGGCGTGACGATGGATATCGGCGTATCCTCAATGCAACTCGACCAGGCCGAGCGCGGATTCTCGTTCCAGTCCGACGGCCCGCTCGACATGCGCATGAGCCAGGAAGGCGAGAGCGCGGCGGATTTCGTCAATCATGCCGATGAGGAAGTCATCGCGGACGTGCTGTACGAATATGGCGAGGAGCATCGCTCGCGCCGCGTGGCGCGCGCGATCGTTGCGGCGCGCCCGATCACCCGCACCGGTGAACTGGCGCACATCGTGCGCAAGGCGTTGGGCCACAAGCCGCACGACAAGAAGGACCCGGCGACGCGGGTTTTTCAGGCGATCCGCATTCATGTGAACCGCGAACTGGGCGAGCTGGCCGATGGTCTGGCGGCGGCCGAGCGCGTGCTCGCGCCGGGTGGTCGCCTCGCGGTTGTCACCTTTCATTCGCTGGAGGACCGGCTGGTCAAACGCTTCCTGCGCGAGCGCAGCGGCGGGACGCCATCGGGTTCGCGGCACCTGCCCGAAGTCGCGGCCGTGGCCGCGCCGAGTTTCGAGCAGGTCGGCAAGGCGGTGCGTGCCGGAGACGCCGAGGTGGCGCGCAACCCGCGCGCACGCTCGGCGACGTTGCGGGTGGCCCGGCGCACGTCCGCGCCGGCCTGGGCTTTTGAGGGAGCGTTGTAATGCTTGCTTATGCGTGGAAGAGTCTCGGCTGGTTCACCGCGATCGTCGCGGTGGCGCTCGGTTTCCTGCTGGTGCCGCTGCAGGTCGCGGCCGAGCGCAAGAAGCTCGACAAGACCGTGGCGCAGATCGGTGCCGCGCATCGCGACATCCGCGCGCTGGAGACCGAATTCGACACCCGCGCCAATCTCGCCCAACTCGAGCAGTGGAATGGCGACACGTTGCGCCTGACCGCGCCGGTTGCCGGCCAATATATCACCGACGAAGCGGCGCTCGCCAGCCTCGACCTGCGCGGCGCGCAGCCGGGCGGGGCCGGCGCGCAGATGGCTTCGCTGGTCGTGCCGTCGCGGCCGACCGGTCTCGCTACCGTCCAGGCGACGACACCCGCCATTCGCATCCTGCCGGCCACCGCGATAGCCGCGCCCGAGCCCAGCCTCGCCGGCGCGGTCGCCGAGGTGCGCACCGCCGCGGTCGAGCGCATCAAGTCGCAGGCCGTCGCTTCGCTCGATCGCAAATTGCTCAGCGATTCGACCATCGGTGACCTGATGAACAGCGCCCGTGCCGAGACCGGAGGCGCCGGCCGGTGACCGCGATGATCGCCCAGCCGCAGCCGCAGCGCCGCATGAACGGCCAGCGCCAGGCGCTGGTCGCGACGGCGCATGTGCGGTTGATGATCCTCATGCTGATGATCGGCGCGGGCTTCTTGCTGGTAATGGGGCGCATCGCGATGCTCGGCCTGCTCGGCCTGCTCGGCTCGCCGGCCAATGCCGCGGCTTTGACCGGCGGATTGATGCAGCGCGCCGACATCATCGATCGCAACGGCGCGCCGCTCGCGCGCACCATCGCCGCCTGGACGATCGGTATCCACCCGCGCGAGGTGATCGGTGATCGCCACGAGATCGCCCGCCAGCTTGCGGCGGCAATGCCGGGGCAGAGCGAGGACTATTATTATACCCAGCTGACGCGCGACGTGCCGTTCACCTATCTCGACCGCCACGCCTCGCCCGCCACCGTCAACCGCGTGCACGTCATCGGCGAACCCGCGATCGTCTTCGCGCAGGAGGCCGAGCGACTCTATCCGCAGTCGACGCTCGCCGCGCACGTGCTCGGCTATGTCGCGCCGACCGACGAGGATCCGCACGTCATCGGCCGCGCCGGCATGGAGCGCGCGTTCGAGGCACAGCTGAGCAATTCGGTGCGTGGCGCGCCGCTGGCGCTATCGGTCGACAGCCGCGTGCAGGCCGCGATGGAGAGCGAGCTCGGCCGCGCGATGGTCGATTTCAAGGCCAAGGCGGCGACCGGCCTGGTGCTCGACGTCGACACCGGCGAAGTCATCGCGATGGTCTCGCTGCCGGTCTACAATCCCAACAAGTTGAAGGGCACCAGTCCCGAGGCGCTGCGCAACAACGTCACCCAGTCGGTCTATGAACTCGGCTCGACCTTCAAGCCGATCACCATGGCGGCGGCGATCAATGACGGCGTGGTGACCTCGATGGCACGCCGCTTCGACGCGACGGCGCCGATCCAGGTCGGCCGCTTCACCATCCATGACGATCGCGGCGACGAGCAGCGCCGCTGGCTCAACATCCCGGAAACGCTGATCTATTCGTCGAACATCGCCACCGCGCGTGTCGCCGACGAGCTCGGGCAAGCGCGCCTGTCGGGCATGTTCCGCGCGCTCGGCTTCGATACCCGCCCGGCGATCGAACTGAAGGAGCGCGCGCGGCCGCTTTGGCCGAGCTTCTGGGCGCGTACCACGGTGATGACCACTGCTTATGGCCACGGTATCGCGGTGACGCCGCTGCAGCTCGCCAATGCCTATGCGACCCTGGTCAATGGCGGCATCTGGCGCCCGACCACCTTGCTCAAGGTCGCGCCGGGCGCGGCTCCGGCCGGTCGTCGCGTGCTGACCGAGGCGACCAGCGCCCGCATGCGCCAGCTGCTGCGCCTCGTCGTGATGCGCGGCACGGGCCGCAAGGCCGATGTCCCCGGCTACCGCGTTGGCGGGAAGACTGGCACCGCAGAAGTGGCCGGCGCTGGGGGCTATTCGAAGAAAGCCAATGTCTCGACCTTTGCCGGTGCTTTCCCGATGGATCATCCGCGCTACGTTGTCGTCGCAATGCTCGATTCGCCTGTGGGCAATGCCCAGTCCTTCGGCCTGACCACCGCGGCATGGACCGCGGCACCGGTCGTCAACCGCGTGATCGCGCGGACCGGCGCGATGCTCGGCGTGCTGCCCGACGACAAGCGCGACGTCGATGTCTCCGACCTGTTGCCGCTCCTCTGGTCGGCACCGGGCGAAAAGAAACTGGCCACCGTCGAATGAGGCTCTCCGCGTTGACCGGCGGGTCCGAGAGCGCGACCATCACCGGCTTCGCGATCGACCACCGCAAGGTCGCACCGGGCACGGTGTTCGGCGCCTTCGAAGGCACCCGCGTCAACGGCGAGGACTATATTCCGGCGGCGGTCGCGGCCGGCGCCATCGCCGTGGTGGCGCGGCCCGAGGCGAAGGTTGAAGGCGCGGTGCATATCGCCGATGCGCATCCCCGCGAGCGCTTCGCGCACGCTGCCGCTTCCTTCTTTGCGCCGTTCCCGCACACCGCCGTCGCCGTCACCGGCACCAACGGCAAGACCTCGACCGTCGAGATGACGCGGCAATTGTGGCGCATGGCCGGCTTCCACGCTGCCTCGATCGGCACGCTCGGCGTGACGACTGGCGACGACCGCGTCACCACCGGCCTGACCACGCCCGATGTGGTGACCTTCCTGTCCAACGTCGCCGGGCTGGCGCGCGAGGGCGTCACCCATGTCGCGTTCGAGGCATCGAGCCACGGCCTGTCGCAATATCGCACCGAAGGGTTGCGCGTTTCGGCAGCCGCCTTCACCAATCTCAGCCGCGACCATCTCGATTATCATGGCGACATGGCGGCCTATCTCACCGCCAAGCTGCGCCTGTTCTCCGAAGTGCTGGCGCCCGACGGCACCGCTGTGGTGTGGGCCGATGACCAGCAGGCGGCGCGCGTCATCGATCTGGCCCGCGAACGCGGCAACAAGCTGATCACGGTCGGCGAGCATGGTGACACGCTTCGTCTGGTGTTGCGCGAGCCGACGCTGTTGGGGCAGGGGCTTGAGATCGAGGCCGAGGGCAAGACGCACAAGGTCAACTTGCCGCTGATCGGCGCCTATCAGGCCGCCAACGCGTTGACCGCCGCTGGTCTGGTCATCGCCACCGGCGGCGATGTGGCAGCCACGATCGCGGCATTGTCTCGGCTTCAACCGGTGCGCGGCCGGCTCGAACGCGCGGTGATCACGAAGAGTGGTGCGCCGGTCTATGTCGATTATGCGCATACCCCCGACGCGCTGGAGGCGGCGATTTCCGCGCTCAAGCCGCATGCCGGCGGGCGGTTGATCGTGGTGTTCGGTGCCGGCGGCGACCGCGACCAGGGCAAGCGCGAGGAAATGGGCAAGGTTGCCGCGGCGATGGCCGATGTTGCGATCGTCACCGACGACAATCCCCGCACCGAGGATGCGGCCGCGATCCGGGCGATGGTCCTCAAGGGTGCGCCCGGCGCGACCGAGATCGCCAGCCGCCGCGATGCGATCGGCGCGGCCATCGCCCAGGCCGGGGCAGAGGATATCGTGCTGATCGCCGGCAAGGGTCACGAGCAGGGCCAGATCGTCGGCGATCTGGTGTTACCGTTCGATGATGTCTCGGTGGCGCGGGAGACGGCGGCGTGAGCGGCGAACTATCCAATCCCCCCTCCCGCTTGCGGGAGGGGTCGGGGGTGGGCGCCCGGCCTAAACTCGGCCTGCGCTATGGGGAGGGCGGGCGCCCACCCCTTGATCCCCTCCCGCAAGCGGGAGGGGAGAAGTGAGTCTCTGGACCTCTGACAAAATTGCCGCCGCCACCAACGGCACCGCCTCGGCCACGTTCATCGCCACCGGCGTCACCTTCGACTCCCGCGAAGTCGGCCCCGGTGACTTGTTCGTCGCGCTGAAAGGCGAGGCGACCGACGGTCACCGCTTCCTCGACGGCGCCTTCGAGCGCGGCGCAGTCGGTGCTCTCGTCAGCAGCCCAACCGCCTACTCCCATGTGCTGGTCCCCGATACCATGACCGCGCTGGAAGACCTCGCCCGTGCCGCCCGTGCCCGCACCTCGGCGAAGATCATCGGCGTCACCGGATCGGTCGGCAAGACCGGCACCAAGGAGGCGCTGTTCGCCGCGCTCGATCGCAGCGCGCCGGGCGCGACGCATCGCTCGGTCAAGAGTTACAACAACCATACCGGCGTGCCGCTCAGCCTGTCCCGCATGCCAGCCGAAAGCCGCTTCGGCATCTTCGAGATGGGCATGAACCATGCCGGCGAACTGGCGCATTTGACGACTTTGGTGCGCCCGCACGTCGCGATCGTCACCGCCATCGCCCCGGCCCACACCCAGTTCTTCCGCGACGAGAGCGCCATCGCCGATGCCAAGGGCGAGATCTTTGCCGGGCTCGAGCCGGGCGGCGTCGCGATCGTGCCGTTCGACAGCCCGCATCGCGACCGCCTGATCGCTGCCGCCCGGCCGCACGCCGCGCGGATCGCCACCTTCGGCCTGGAGGCCGGCGCGGATGTCCGCCCGATCGAGGTGATGCGCCAGCCGACCGGGGGCACCTTCGTCACCGCGCGGGTCGGCGAGCGGGAATTAAGCTTCACCATCAGCCAGCCGGGCCTGCACTGGGTCTCGAATGCGCTGGCGGTGCTGGCCGCGGTCGATGCGGTCGGTGGCGACCTCGCGCTGGCCGGTCTGGGCCTGGCCGAACTGGGCGGTCTCGCCGGACGCGGCGCGCGCTTCACGGTGCCGGTAGCCGGCGGTGAGGCGCTGGTGATCGACGAAAGCTACAACGCCAACCCCTCCTCGATGCGCGCGACGTTGGCGGTTCTCGCTGCGGAAACCGCGACGCGCAAACTCGCCGTGCTGGGCGAAATGCGCGAACTGGGCGAGGCGAGCGCGACTTATCATGCGGCACTGGTCGAGCCGATACTGTCGGCGGGCGCCGAACGGGTCATTCTCGTCGGTGAAGCGATGGCGCCGCTTGCCTCCGCGCTTGAGGGCGTCCTCGAATTCGTCCATGTGCCCGATGCCGCGAGTGCGCTCGCGTCGCTGCGTGCGACGCTCGCGCCGGGGGACGCGGTCCTCATCAAGGGTTCGAATGGAGTCGGGCTTGCGGCGGTCGTCGCGGGTCTGCAAGGCGGGAAGCCATAATGCTGTATTTCATCGCTCAGCTGCTCGGCTTTCACGGCCTGCTCAACCTGTTCCGCTATCAGTCGTTCCGCATCGGCGGCGCGATCGCAACGTCGTTGCTGATCGGGCTGATCATCGGCCCGCGCTTCATCGGCTGGTTGCGTATCCGCCAGGGCAAGGGCCAGCCGATCCGCGAGGACGGACCGCAAAGCCATCTCGCCAAGCGCGGCACCCCCACGATGGGCGGCCTGATGATCCTGACCAGCCTGACGCTGGCGATCCTGTTATGGATGAACCTCGACAACCCGTTCGTCTGGGCATGCCTGTTCGTCACCTTGGGTTTCGGGGCGATCGGGTTCCTCGATGACTATGACAAGGTGCGCAAGGCGAGCACCAAGGGCGTGTCGGGCCGCACCCGGTTGCTCGGCGAATTCCTCATCGCCGGCATCGCGGTATGGATCATCAGCGGCGAGAATGGCCCCAACCTCTATCTGCCGTTCGTTAGCGGCTATCATGTCGATCTCAGCATGTTTCACGGCATCTTCTACATCGCCTTCGCCGCTTTCACGATCGTGGCCTTCGGCAATGCCGTGAACCTGACCGACGGTCTCGACGGCCTCGCCACCATGCCGGTGATCATCGCCGCGGTGGCGTTCATGATCATCGTCTATCTCGTCGGCAATGCGAAGTTCGCCGTCTATCTCGGCATCCCGCACGTCCCCGGCGCGGGCGAGCTGGCGATCTTCTGCGGCGCGATGATCGGCGCCGGCCTCGCCTTCCTGTGGTTCAATGCGCCCCCCGCGGCGGTGTTCATGGGCGATACCGGCAGTCTCGCGCTGGGCGGCGCGCTCGGCGCGATCGCCGTTACCGCGCATCACGAGATCGTGCTCGGCGTGATCGGCGGCCTGTTTGTGATCGAAGCCTTGTCTGTGATCATCCAGGTGTTCTTCTACAAGCGTACCGGCAAGCGCGTGTTCCGCATGGCGCCGATCCACCATCATTTCGAGCAGATCGGCTGGAGCGAGCCGACCGTGGTGATCCGCTTCTGGATCATCGCCCTGGTCCTCGCACTGGCTGGCCTGTCGACGCTGAAACTCAGGTGATCGTCTCGCCCCTCTGGCGCGGCAAACGTTATGCGGTGCTGGGGCTGGCACGCTCCGGCGCGGCGACGGTGCGCGCCCTGCTGGCCGGCGGGGCCGAGGTGACGGCGTGGGACAGCGACGAGGCGAAACGCAACGCAATCCTCCCCGGAACGGGGAGGGGGACCAGCGAAGCTGGTGGAGGGGGGCTCGCCACGAGCGCTCCGTCTGCGGATGCCCCCCTCCACCATCCTGCGGATGGTCCCCCTCCCCGTGCCGGGGAGGAGCTTGTTCTGGCCGACCCCGAAACGATCGACCTCACCAACTTCGACGCCCTGATCGTCTCCCCCGGCGTCCCCCTCAACCGTCACCCCGTGGCGGCGAAAGCCCGCGCCGCCAACGTTCCGATCATCGGCGACATCGAACTCTTCGCCCAGGCGCGACCCTCGCTCCCGGCGCACAAGGTCGTCGGCATCACCGGCACCAACGGCAAGTCGACCACCACCGCGCTGATCCACCACATCCTCGACACCGCCGGCGTGCCGACGCGGATGGGTGGCAATATCGGCCTGCCGATCCTCGGCCAGGACCCGCTGCCCGCAGGCGGCGTCTATGTACTCGAACTGTCGAGTTACCAGATCGACCTGACCTTCAGCCTCGATTGCGATGTCGCGGTGCTGCTCAACATCACCCCCGACCATCTCGATCGTTATGACGGCTTCGAGGGCTATGCCGCGTCCAAGGCGCGCCTGTTCGCGATGCAGTCGAAAGCCCATGCCGCGATCATCGGCATCGGCGACGCCCCTTCGGCTGCCATCGCCCGCAGCCTGTCGGCACGCGGCGAGACGCTGACCAAGATCGCCCCCGGCGTGTGCATGGACCAGTCGCGCTGGCCCTCGCTGCAAGGCCCGCACAACGCCCAGAACGCGCTCGCCGCGATCGCCGCCTGCCAGGCACTCAGCATCCCCGAAGCGGCGATCGATCGTGGGTTGGAGAGTTTTCGCGGCCTGCCGCATCGCATGGAGCGCGTGCGAGAACTGCGCGGCGTCGCCTATGTCGATGACAGCAAGGCGACCAACCCGGAATCCACCGCGCCGGCGCTGGGCGCGTTCGGCCGCATCCACTGGATCGTCGGTGGCCAGGCCAAGACGGACGATCTCGATGCGTGCGCGCCTTATTTCGATCGCGTAGCGCGCGCCTATACGATCGGCGAGGCCGGCTCGCGCTTCGCGGCATTGCTCGCGCCGCACATGCCGGTCGAGCAAAGCGGTGATCTCGCCCATGCGGTGAGCAGCGCCGCCGCCCACGCCCGGTCCGGCGAGACCGTGCTGCTCTCCCCGGCCTGCGCCTCGTTCGACCAGTTCCGCGACTATGAAGATCGCGGCGATCAGTTCCGCGCTCTGGCGGAGGCGTTGTGATGAGCGACGCGCGCCCGACCGGTGAACTGACCCTGTGGAAACGCATGCGCCAGGGCGGCCGCACCGACCGCTCGCCGCTCGGCATGTGGTTCTGGGATATCGACCGCGTCGTGCTGCTGCTCACCCTGCTGCTGGTCGCGGTCGGGCTGATCGCGGTCGGCTCGGCCTCGCCTGCGGCCGCGACGCGTTATTCCGATGAGCATCACCACATCCCGCCCTTCTTCTATCTCCAGTGGCAGGTGCTGTGGGTCTGCGTCTCGCTACCCGTGCTGCTGATCGTATCGATGCTCCCGGTCATCGCCGCGCGCCGCATGGCCCTGATCGGCACGATGATCTGCTTTGCGTTGCTGATCGCGGTGCCGTTCCTCGGCGTGGAGAAGAACGGCTCGACCCGTTGGCTCAATTTCGGCGTGTCGCTGCTCCAGCCGTCCGAGTTCCTCAAGCCCTTTTTCGTCGTCACCGTCGCCTGGCTGCTGTCGATGAAGGCCAAGGACGAGGCGCTGCCGGTCACCGTCATCACCGGCGCGATGACCGCGTTCGTCGGCCTGTTGCTGATGCTCCAGCCCGATTTCGGCCAGACCATCGTGTTCGTCGCGGTGTGGTTCGCGCTGCTGATGATCGCCGGTACCTCGCCCAAGGTCATCGGCGGCCTGCTCGCCATGGCGCCGGTCGGGCTGGTTGCCGCCTAGCTATTCTCCGGCACGGGGCGCGCGGGGATCGCCGCCTTCCGGTTCCCGGGCGCGGCGGGGGAGTCGGGTTCCGACCATTTCCAGACCAACGCCGCGCACGACACCATCACCCATGGCGGCTGGCGCGGCACCGGCCCGGGCGGCGGCACGATGAAGTTCCGCCTGCCGGAAGGGCATACCGATTACATCTTCTCGGTGATCGGTGAGGAATTCGGCCTGATCGCCTGCGTCATCATCGCGCTGTTGTTTCTGGCGATCGTCGTGCGCGTGTTCGTCAAACTGCTCGACGAGCGCGACGAGTTCCGGCTCTACGCCGCTGCGGGTCTTGCCACCCAGTTCGGCGTGCAGTCGCTGATCAGCATGGCGGTCAATACCGGTCTCGCGCCTTCAAAGGGTATGACGCTGCCGTTCATCAGCTATGGTGGCTCGTCGATGGTTGCGCTGTCGATCGGTATGGGCTTGCTGCTCGCCTTTACGCGGCGCAATCCGTTCGTCACCCGAAGCCCCTATATCGCGCGATGGAGCGGCGAATGAGCAAGGCCCATCACTTCGTACTCGCCGCCGGGGGCACCGGCGGACATATGGTGCCGGCGGCCGCGCTGGCCGCCGAACTGATCAAGCGCGGCCACCGCGTCGCGCTGGTCAGCGACGATCGCGGCGTGCGTTTCCCCGGCCTGTTCGAGGGTGTGCAGACGCATATCCTGCCCGCCGGCCGCCTGTCAGGCGGCCCGATCGGCTGGGCCAAGGCCGCCAGGGCAATGCTCAGCGGTCGCGCCATGGCGATAGAACTGTTGCGGCATTTTCAGCCCGCCGCGGTGATCGGCTTCGGCGGCTATCCCGCGCTGCCCACGCTGCTCGCGGCGTTCAACCGCAAGGTCCCGACGGCGATCCACGAACAGAATGCCGTGCTCGGTCGCGTCAATCGTCTTGTCGCGAGCCGGGTCAGCGCCATCGCCACCTCCTATGCGACGGTCGAGCGGCTGAAGGACGCCTATCGCGGCAAGACCCATCTCGTCGGCAATCCGGTGCGCGATTCGATCATCGCGTTGCGTGCCAAGCCCTATCCGCTGATCGAGGAGGACGGCATCTTCCGCGTGCTCGTCACCGGCGGCAGCCAAGGCGCCAGCGTGCTCAGCCAGGTGGTGCCCGACGGGCTGTCCTTGCTCCCGGTCAATTTCCGCCGCCGGTTGCAGGTGACGCATCAGGCGCGGATCGAGGACATCGACGCCGCCCGCGCCAAATATGCCGAGCTGTCGATCGCCGCCGACCTCGCCACCTATCTGCCCGATTTGCCCGAGCATCTCGCCTGGGCGCATCTCGTCATCGCCCGTGCCGGCGCCTCGACTCTGGCCGAGCTGACCTGCGCCGGCCGGCCGGCGATCCTCGTGCCCTTGCCCAGCGCGACCGACGACCACCAGACGGTCAACGCGCGAGAGATGACCGCCGCCGGCGGCGCCCGCACGATCGACCAACGCAGCTTCACGCCGGTCGAGTTGGCCAAGCAGATGCAGCGCCTCGGCCTCGATCCGTCAGCGCTCAACAATGCCGCCGCGCGCGCGCGCAGCTGCGGCCGCCCCGATGCGGCACGCGACCTCGCCGATCTGGTTGAAAGCCTGGCCGAGACCGGCGGGGATATCCCGATCGGCGTGCCGCTGCCCAACAATCTGAAGGACGGGATGGCATACGCATGAGGGGTGTCGCGACCGATATCGGCACGATCCATTTTGTCGGCATCGGCGGCATCGGCATGTCCGGCATCGCCGAGGTGATGCACAATCTCGGCTACAAGGTGCAGGGCTCCGACGTGGCCGAGGGCTATGTCATCCAGGGCCTGCGCGACAAAGGCATCACCGTGCATATCGGCCATAGCGCCGCCAATCTCGGCGATACCGCCGTCGTCGTCACCTCGACCGCGATCAAGCGCGACAATCCGGAAGTCGATGCCGCACTCGAACGCCGCATCCCCGTGGTGCGCCGTGCCGAGATGCTCGCCGAACTGATGCGCCTCAAATCGACCGTCGCGGTCGCCGGCACGCACGGCAAGACCACGACGACCTCGATGGTCGCCGCCCTGCTCGATGCCGGCGGGGTCGATCCGACGGTGATCAACGGCGGCATCATCAACAGCTATGGCTCCAACGCCCGGCTCGGCGCCAGCGACTGGATGGTCGTGGAAGCGGACGAGAGCGACGGCAGCTTCCTGCGCCTCGACGGCACCATCGCGGTGGTCACCAACATCGATCCCGAGCATCTCGACCATTATGGCTCGTTCGACCGGGTCAAGGACGCCTTCGTCGAGTTCGTCGAGAACGTCCCCTTCTACGGCGCCGCCTTGCTTTGCGTCGACCATCCCGAGGTGCAGACGATCATCCCGCGGCTTCGCGACCGGCGGGTGGTGACCTACGGCTTCGCCGCACTCGCCGATCTGCGCGGCGAGAATCTGCGGCCGTTTCCGGGCGGCTGCCGGTTCGACGTCGCGATCCGCGACCGCAATGGCGCGATCCGGCCGATGACCGATATCGAGCTGCCGATGCCGGGCCGGCACAACGTCCAGAACGCGCTCGCCGCGATCGGAGTCGCCGCCGAGCTCGGCATCGCCGACGCGACGATCGCCCACGGCTTCGAGCGGTTCCACGGGGTCAAGCGCCGCTTCACCAAGGTCGGCGAGGTCGGCGGCGCGACCGTGATCGACGATTACGGCCATCATCCGGTCGAGATCAAGGCAGTCCTCGCCGCCGCCCGCGAGGGCGCGGAAGGACGGGTGATCGCGGTCGTCCTGCCGCACCGCTTCACCCGGCTGAAC